>CAZIDA010000625.1:0-2108 GCA_964537865.1 uncultured Acidobacteriota bacterium | reverse complement strand
TTCCATCCGCGTTTCATCCATCCGAACCAGAAAGACTATAGATAATCGGAGAATATAGCGGCCAATGATGGCCCGCCCCGATGGATCGGGGCGGCTACCCGGGTCATTCTGTCGTTGGGATTCTCACCACCATCATTATATTTTTCTTCCTCAATAGACGAAAATCCCGGCTACCCAAATATCGCCGGCTGTTTTCGGCCCAGGCCAAAGGAAGTTCAGTACGGAAGTTGTTGGTTTGTGTTTCGTTGTTGGGCGGTCAGCATCAGGAGAATGGAAATGGCGAAGGAGATGACGCTGACGATGATGAAGATGTAGGTGAGCGCCACGTTCATGGCGGTGGTTCGAAGATGCGCCTCGCTGCGCGTCATCTTCTGAAAAATAACATCCACCATGTTCTTACCGAACATGATGATGAGCAAGGCGACACCGGCAAGAGAGCGAAAAAAGGAAGTCCGCACGTCTCCGAGATCGAACTTGATGAACACCAGCGGATACAGCAACCACGCGGCGAGAATCCAAATCAGAAGATTGAAGATGAGGGAAAACATGATTGCCACTCCGCGCTTTATGGGAGGGACGATTTCAGAGTTGGCGCCGTGAAGAAGCGGCTGCTATTGAGTCAGCACCCAATTGCTGTACGGCTCGACCAACTCCACGCCGCAGCGCACCATCTCTTCGCTTTCTTTTTCGTCTTCCAGCCAGCGAATCTTGGCGCGAGCATTGAACTTCGTGGCCACGGAAATGAAGACGTCGTCGCCGGAGGCGACGCTGTCGCGCGGCAGTTCGATGGAGAAGCCGCGCGTGCTGACATCGACGGTTTCGACGGTGATCGCAAATTCCTTGCCCTGCGAATCTTTGCCGAGGATGGTCAGCGGAATCTTCAGCGCCAGTCGAATGGATCGACGCGCTTCTTGCTCCTTCTTGGGTGTGATGCTGTTCACTCGGTTTCCCTCGTTTCAAGGAAGAACTTCGTGTCCGGGAAAAACGACGGCTGGAACTCGCCCACGATGAGATACGAGCGCTAATCTAACATAGACCGGTCGCGGCGGCATCCGGAAAATGCAGCCCGCAAAATATTGCCGGCACAAGTGAGCGCGCTCACAATCGCGGCTTTGGAGTGCGCCGCCGGCGGCGGCGCTTTGGATCGGCGACGCGTCCGCCGCGGCGTCTATGCGGCGGGAACGGCCGGGGCTAACAGAGCAGATTGGGTAGCGCCGGTCTTTTTTGAGACCGGCGGTCTTCCGCTGAATTCGGACGAAGGCCCCCGGCCCACAAGACGGCCGGGGCTACCCGAGCAAACTATTTGGCAGCGGCCCCGGGCCGCTCTGCTTAGCAAGCTTCGAAAATCTTGCTTTTTTGACAAGATTTTCAAATCGCAACGATGTAACCATGAGCACCATTTGGTCGCGCCCCCGGGCCGCTGTGCGCCTCAGCAGTAAATGATCGTGTGGCGGGCGATACATTTTCATGCCGCTGGATGCAGGTACCCCAATCGAAGAACTGTGCCCTGAAAGGGCAGCCTTGAATAGCCCAGGGCATCGCCCTGGGGTTCCCGCATTCCACCGCCGAGGGATTGATGGTGAACTCTGAAAGAGTTCTCTAACCGATTCCTGCATGGATAGAGATGAGCCGCCATGGGCCGCGAATTTCGTAGGTCGATTCTTGCCGAGGTTTGATTTCGTTTCTTATCGACATAGCGCTTGCGCATTGAAGGGACTGGAAGCTCTTCGGAGAAGTGGATTATCGGCGCTTATTGTGGGTGAGGTTAGAGAATCCTTTCAGGATTCTGATTCACTTAACCGGACACGGTACCCAGGGCGGTGCCCTGGGCTATTGAAGATTGCCCTTTCAGGGCAAAAAGGCTTTCCTCGCCCAAGTCGGAGTTGCGTCCGAACCTCAGGATGCAACGACGCCGCCATGAGTCCGCCGAGGCGGATATGCCGCCGCACTCCACAAAAAATTAGAATATCTCTCCCACCGACCAATTGTCGATCAACCGCGTTGTTCCGACGAAAGCAGCGACGGCGATGAGCGTGCCGTCATGAATCTGCTGGACGGGATCGAGCGTCTCCGGATTCACCAAGGCGATGTAATCGAGGCGCGCCAGA
>CAZIDA010000624.1:0-2130 GCA_964537865.1 uncultured Acidobacteriota bacterium | reverse complement strand
CCTTTTACGAGCCTGGCGCAGCCCTGACATTCTCTCCGGACAACCGTTACTTGATTTACGCCACGCAGGATGGGTCCGTAAACATTCGCGTGTTCGATATCAACAACGGCACAATGGTGCCGGCCCCCGACCTTCAGTCCATCGAGCGGCGAGTCCATCAGGAGTTCAGCATATACTCAAGTGCAGTTTTTGGACTCCGCTTCTCATCCGACGGGCGGTATCTCCTAGCCAGCATTTTCTCGCACGTCCTCGCGGTGTGGGAGTTTGAGAGTGGCAAACTCGTTCAGGAACTAATACCCGAGGACGGACTTTTGGAAACCTTCGCGCTATCTCTAAATCATAGGCTGATTGCTGTCAATCATATTGGTCCGGAGCCCTTGAAAAACACTGTGAGCGTTTACACCTTTCCAGATTTTCGGCCTGTGGCCGAACTTCCAGGGAGTGCAAGCAGTTTTCACAGTAAGGTGCTGTCCTTCCTTTCCGATAACAGGCGCCTGATAGGGACCATCGGATGGCCAATTGGTGATGTTGTGATGTGGGACATCGAAGCGCCGGGACCGCCACAGAAGATCGATGACTTGAAAGATGCTTTCTCGTTTGCAATCGCCCCGGCAAGCAATTATTTCGCCTTCAGCAATTCGAAGTCCTCGTCTCAACTTGAGCTGGGGGAGTTGCCGGGATTCCGCAAACGCGCGAACATTACCGGCCTCTATTGGCTTTGTGCATTCTCAGACGACGGTCAGCTGCTTGCGACGACTGATGCGAATTACATCTCAATCCACGAGGTGCCCAGCGGGCGACTGATCAGACAATGGAGGCTTCAGGACATTGGTCGCATCGAGGCGGGGCCGACGTTTTCACCCGATGGATCTCATCTGGCGTGGGTCTACTATGCAAGCGATGAAAGGATGTTTCATCTTTTGGGAATTAAAACAATCCACATGCAGCGACGGATGATTGCTCCTCTTGTCGGCAGGGTCCTGTACGGTCCTGGAGGTGAGATTGTCGGGTCAGCGAAGCCTCAACCCCATGAGTTCCGGCCATTTGAACTCGGGTTTTCTCCAGACGGGAAGCACGTAGCTATCGCCGGCTCGCCGCATTGCTTCGACGAAAAGAATAGCTCGTATGCTGGATCGCGGGTTTTTGTCCAGGATATAGCAAATAACGAGGAATGGGTATCACCAGAGTCCAAGACGAATGGCGAATGTGGCTTCTCTTTCCTCACCGCTGATCGGCTCGCTGTCGGTTTGGGTGATGGTGTGACGATCTGGGACCTACCATCATCCAAACCCGTTGTTGATTTCGAAGGCCAGCATCCAGTGACCTCTTCTTCCGACGGGACACTCTTGGCGGCGCCAAGCAAGGACGGAATCAGCATCTATGATGTTGCTCGCGCCGCGCTCGTGCGAAGTCTGCCAATTAAACCCCAAGACATTGAGCAGCTTGAATTCTCTGCGGACAACTCTTACCTCCTACTGCGCGATGCTGACCACCACTCCATGCCTGGTTACTTCAATGGACGAATTACGGTTTGGGATATAACAAGTGGAACATCCGTGATGAACTGGGAGAGTCCGCACTACAATACTGGTGGACCCGCTGCTTTTGCCAGGGACCGAGCGTGGCTTGCGGTGAATTCTTCCAGGCAGATCGAGATATGGGATCTGCACGCAAGGAAGTTGCTTACAATCCTCCCAGGGCACGACGGTTGCCGCCAGATCGCGAATCTAACATTCTCCACCGACACAAAGTATCTCGTCTCCTCTTCATATTGCCACGCGAGTGGCGTTCGCATTTGGAACCTCTCCGACCGAACGCTCGAGAGAGCTTTGGAGGGGAAAGAGCGTTTCGGCCTCAGCCAACAAGACGACCTTCTGGCGGCTGAAGCACCTGATGGCGGAATCATCCTATACAAATTTCCTGGTGGTGAGCACTTGGTTACCGTCTATGCATTCCCTGACGCTGACATCCTAACGACGCCGGAAGGGTTTTTCTCCGGTTCGGGCGATTTTGAGAAATACGTGCACTACGTCCGCGGTCGCACGGTGTACGACTTTGGCCAATTCTACGATGCGTTTTACCGTCCCGATCTGGTCGAGAAGAAGCTGAAGGGTGAAGACATAGGAAAGT
>CAZIDA010000623.1:0-2140 GCA_964537865.1 uncultured Acidobacteriota bacterium | reverse complement strand
GAGTTGGTTCCGGCGTTGGCCACCAACGCGCGAGTGCCGTTTGCTGAAACCGCAACGGAGACCGGCTTGCTTCCGGCCGGCAAGTTCAGAGTGCCGCTGAGCACCGGGGTGACTCCGTCCGGGAACTCCACAAACGAGACACTGTCATTCCCCTCGTTGGCCGTCATGGCGAATCTTCCGAACGGTTCGAAAGCCAGGGAGACCGGGTTGCTGCCGTCCGGGAGCTGCACAAAAGAAATGCCTGTCAACGCCAGCGATGCCTGAGATCCTGACGAAGGAGGATCTGCTTTGGCTCCGAATCGAGCAACTTTCTTTTGAAGGGCCTTGAAGGCCGCCGCTTCAATGCTGAAAAATCCGATCCCATTGTCCCGCGTCGTGCCGCCACCGCGTCCGTCATCATCGGTGGCGACGGCTGTGATCGCGAATCCTTTCCCAAAAGAGATGTCTTGGACAAACGAGGGATTGGGGGTCAAGCTCACTAAACTGATCGTTCCCGCCTCGCTGTGCCCCACCAAAGCTAAATTCCCAAGTCCGCTGATGGCAACGGACGAGGGAACAGTTCCAGGAAGGCTGACCGAGGTCGCTCGGCTATTGGTCACACTAAATTGCAGAGCATTGCTCACGTTGTTCCCCACACTCACCGCAACCGGGCCGGTGACAGCAGAGCTGGGAACCAAAACAGTGATGCTGTTCTCCGTCGGCGACGGATTCTTGAGCACCGTGGCAGGAGTAAATAGACCGGCAAAATGGACCACATTCTCTGAGGCAACCGTGCTGAATCCGGTTCCCGTGATGGTCACCGGCGATCCCACCGGGCCGTTCGGTGGCGAAAGGGAGGTCAAAGCCAGATTCGGAAGGTGTTGTCCCTGAAAATTCGCGTCGCCCACGCTGCTATTGTTGATGGAGACGCTCAACGCGTCGGGCGCGAATTCAAAATTATTCAACGAGGGCTCGACGGCGTAATTGCCGCTCGGAATATTGAGAAACGCGTATTGCCCTTGCTCGTTGGTCGTTACGGTGGTCCCGCTGATCGAGCCCGTCAACTGCACCGACACACCCGGCAACGGATTTCCACTGCTGGATGTCACCTTGCCGCTGAGAGCAAACTTGCCGACGTCCGGAACCGTATAGGGTCCGCTCAACCCCTCTTCCACCGGAACGTTCGCAAGAGTTCTCAAATCCATCGAACCGATCAGTTCCATGCCGAAAAGCGGTTGATCGGAATCAACCACTAACGTGCCGCCTTGTTGGTCCTTCGCGGCCGGGATTAGATCGGCCATGGTCTGGGCGAGCTTCTGATTCGGCCCCAACTGGATCTGCCGGACTGCCACCGTTACACCAGCCGAATTGACCACCGAGAGTTTTACGTTCGCCGTGGCGGCATTGTCATTCAGCAGAGCGATTCCGGTGAAATAGCCGAGCGACTCCGCGGACAGATGCGTGAAGAAAAGCTGGGTCGCGGCGTGCGCTTGAGGCGTGGCCGCAGCAATCTCAGAATTCACTGAGTTGCCGAAGGCGATGAATCCGGTGATAGGCCCAAAATTCGATTGCACGCGAACCCAGCCATTAAAGCTCGTCGCCGGATCCAACTTGAAGAGATCGCTCAAGGAGTCACGAAGCGACGCGTTCGGATTCATTGTCATGGTTAGAGGGTTTGGAACTTGTCCGGTGTTCAGCAAGCTTCCATCCTGCCCATACAAGGAGATCGTGATGGCCTGCGGGATATTCAACAAATTGACGACACCCAGAATCGAAAAATAATCTCCCTCGACAACGGCATGAGGAAAGTTCAAGACGCTTCCCGCCGCGTTGATATCGACTCCATTCAAGCATGCCAAAACCGGCTGCGCTTGATTCTCCACCAGCTCCATCGCCAACAAACCCACATTGGAGGAGATAGAAATTACTGCGCCCGAGGAGTACCCCTTGAATCCCAAACCTTTTGTATTTTGTCGATAAACGGAATGCGGCCTCAGAGTCAGGCCCGTCGATCCCACCGGGGAGGGCGTCCCATCGAAATTAATCACTTGAATCTGCGCGTAAGCCGTCTGACCCGATGGATTAACGATGTTAATTTCCGTGTCGGTGGAGGCGTCGTTGGCGAGAAACGGAAGAATCTGCTCACGCAAGGGTTGTGCGC
>CAZIDA010000622.1:0-2155 GCA_964537865.1 uncultured Acidobacteriota bacterium | reverse complement strand
CTGGTGATGCCGGAGGCGCGCAAGAATCTCTCGCGCGCATTTCATGAAGGCGTGAAAGTGGCGTTCGGCACGGACGCGGCGGTTTATCCGCACGGATTGAACGCGCATGAATTTCCGGTGATGGTGAAGCTGGGATTGACGCCGCTCCAAGCGATTCAGGCCGCCACCGTCAACGCCGCGGATTTGCTGGGCTGGTCCGAGAACGTCGGCTCGCTCGATCCCGGAAAGTACGCTGACTTGATTGCGGTGAAAGGCGATCCGCTGGCGGACACGAGCGTGCTGGAACACGTGAGCTTCGTGATGAAGGGCGGAGAAGTGGTGAAGCAGTAGTGCGGGCAGACGGTGATTTGCCGTCCGCGCGCCCGAGGGCATGGAAACGATCCCGTCGATTTGATCTGACTGCAGCTCCGTCCCCAAAAGGATCTGGCCATGTCTTTCGCTCCTCCGGGGCTCCAAAGATGCAATGCCGGATTCTCCGGGACTCACGCCCCGGGCTACTAAATGCCGTCCCTTCGGGACTATTTTTCGGGCAGACTTTCACAGTCGCCCCGGCGACCACACAAGGGGATACAAATGATCGGATGTGATCGATCTGGATCGGAGAAGGTCCCTGAAGGGGACCCCTTCAATAGCCCAGGGTTGTCCGCCGGCTCCTTGGCGGACCACCCTGGGTATCGAATCGTCCCGCACAACAACACAACCCTGAAAGGGTTGTGTTAAGCATTTTCCCATTTTCGGGGCTGCCGCTCATGGGCAGGTGGCGCTCCACGGCCATGAAGATTGATTTGGCAGCCGGCCCCGATTCATCGTGGCCGTTCAATCGTGATGTGCAAACCAATCCGCCGCAGGCGGAGGCGAGGGCAATGTGCTAAACAACGGAACCAAACTTGGGCCGTACGAAATCCTGGGCGCACTCGGCGCAGGCGGGATGGGCGAGGTCTATCGCGCCCGCGACGCTAAACTCAACCGCGATGTGGCGGTGAAGGTTTTGCCGCCAGAATTCGCGAGCGATCCGGAGCGCATGGCCCGCTTCAGTCGCGAGGCGCAAGTGTTGGCGTCGCTCAATCATCCGCACATTGCATCCATCTACGGACTCGAGGAAGCCGGCGGGGTTCGCGCCTTGGTCATGGAGTTGGTCGAAGGCGCGACGCTGGCCGACCGCATCGCGAAAGGTCCCATGCCGTTGGAGGAAGCGCTGCCGATCGCGCAAGAGATGGCCGAAGCGTTGGAATATGCCCACGAGCGCGGCATCGTGCATCGCGATTTGAAACCGGCCAACGTCAAGCTGACGCCGGAGGGTGCCGTCAAAATTCTCGACTTCGGTTTGGCGAAAGCCATTGAAGGCGAGGCCGCGGAAAAAGATTCTGCCACCTCGCCCACGTTGACGATTGCCTCCACGCAGGCCGGTGTGCTCATTGGCACCGCCGCGTACATGTCGCCGGAGCAGGCGCGCGGCAAGCGCGTGGACCGCCGCTCCGATATCTGGGCGTTCGGCTGTGTGCTTTTTGAAATGCTGACCGGGGCGGCTGCGTTTTCCGGTGAAACCGTCAGCGACACGCTGGCCGGCGTGATCAAAGAAGATCCGGATTGGTCACGGCTGCCGGCCTACCATGGCGGTTGAAGGAACTTCTTCAACGTTGCCTTCAAAAAGATGCGCGACGGCGGCTGCAGGCCATCGGCGACGCTCGCATCGAATTGGAAAATGTATCGTCGAGCTGGGAAAGCGGGGAAGAAGCAACGCTACAGCCCTTGCCTGCGGGCGCTTATCGCTGGCGGCGCGCGGTGTGGTGGAGCGCCGCGGGACTGCTCGGCGTCGCGCTTCTCAATGGCGCGATCTTGTTTTGGAATTCCGGCCGCGGTCCTTCGACGTTTCCAGCGCATTTGAACCTCGCCTTGCCGCCGTCGCAAACCTTCCTCAACAACGGAATGGATCTCGCTATCTCGAGGGACGGAACTCAGGTCGCTTATGTGGCGACGGACGGAAAGAGCGCGCAGCAAATCTGGCTGCGCCGCCTCGATGATTTCAGCGCCAAGTCCATTCCGGGAACGGAGGGCGGCGACGCGCCGTTCTTTTCACCGGACGGGCAATGGTTGGGATTCTTCGCCGCCCATCGGATGGAGAAAGTATCTCTGGCGGGCGGGCTTCCGCAGATGC
>CAZIDA010000621.1:0-2157 GCA_964537865.1 uncultured Acidobacteriota bacterium | reverse complement strand
CCCTTGGTGCGAAACGGAATTTGAAAACACATCATAATTACTTAACCTAGTATTACTAAGGCATGAGATTCAAATGAAGCTCAGTACTCCCCGCATTTCCTCCGGAGTTACACCAAGGCGCGGCCCCGACCATCCAACGCGCGTTCGACAAGCAGTCGGCTCTCTTCCTGGAGAATCCTCGGCGCCCTTCGCTCCGCGCCATGAAATACGGCATCGAGGGAACCCCACGGCAAGGCTGCACCTTTGCTGCAGGGTTAGTGCCGGCAAGCGGAACAGTATCCGCCGACCTCCAGGCGCGCCACCACGATACTGAAGTGGCAGTCCCGCTCCAGTTGCCCCTTTAACGAATCGAAGACTTCGCTCATGAACTCGGTAATCTTCCCGCAACGCAAGCAGGTCATATGAACGTGGTCTCGCGCCAGCTTGCGCTCATAGTAGTGACCCTCGCTTTCCACATGCATCAGGTCGAGTTCATCGATAATCCCGTGCCGCTTTAATAAATCCAGGGTTCGATAAACCGTGCTGCGGTCCACAGAGGCGTTCAGTCGCTGCGCCTTCCGCAAGATCTGCCCGGCGTGCAAGTGTTTCTTGGCCGTCTCGATGACGCTCAGAATGGCGCGTCGCTGTCCCGTCATGCGGACGCCGCGCAAGGCCAACTCGGCCTGCAAACGGCCCGGAATTTCGGTTTGCGGAAAAGGCATGCTCGCTTCCTCCTCGAGAGTCGCATTTGATCGCAAACAGGATGCGACGGAATCTTGGGGTCCTGTATTGACACTGCGATTCGACGCCCTTATATTGCATCATAATTCTAGTTGCAACAGGGTTGCAACTAGAATTTCCAAAACAAGATCCAAGCGCACAGGATTTTTATGCACGGCAAGCAGAGAAATGAGTTTCGGCGTCACGCACCCGCGTCTCGTGCAACACGCCGTGAGATTTTTTTGAAGGAGTGATATTGAACGTTGACTAAGATTACGGGATTCTGGTCTTCGCATTGGCCCAACTCTTCGTCCAGTACTGCAAATATGTGGGTATCTGAAGAGGAACCACCTCCGTTAGAAGACGGTTTCACCACAAAGGCTCGGCCTTCGGCGCACCGTATCGGACCGAAGCCCGCGCTGACGGTAATCTCTGGAGGAAATGTAAATGTTCTTGAATCGCACCATGAAAGCATTTGGAGGTAATAGAGAAATGTCGAAGTTCAACCGGCTGCTGAAGGTCTGGGGTCCAGCCTGGTTGGTTATGATTGCGGACGTCGATGCCGCAAGCGTTATCACCGCCGCGAAAAGCGGGGCGGTTTATGGTAACAAGCTCATTTGGTTTCTGCTTCTCCTTACGGTCCCGCTGTTCGCTATTCAAGAAGTTGCCGGCCGAGTCGGCGCAGTAACGAACAAAGGCCTGGGGGAACTGATCCGAAGCAACTATAGCCGGAGGACCGCAATTCTTGCCGCCGTTCCGATGGCTTTGGTCGATATCATCAGCTACATCGTGGAATATACGGGTGCAGCCATAGGCTTCCAGATCCTTGGTATCCCCCCGCGACTTTCGGTCCCTGTCGTCTTTATTGCCCACATCATCCTTGTCTACAAACGGAAATATGCCGAAGCCGAGAAGCCCTTGATGGTCATATCAATTCTGTTCGTGGTTTCCTGGGTTGTCTCTGCTTTTTTGACGGCTCGAAACGGAGTTCAATTCACGCCATTTTATTTCTCTGCATCGTCGGGTTTCATTATCTTGCTCGCCGCCAATGTGGGAGCAGTTATTATGCCGTTCATGCTTTTCTATCAGGCCTCTGCAACTGCGGAGAAGGGCACCGCGGCATCGAGCCTGTGGGCTATGAGACTTGAGACAGCGATTGGCGCACTGGTTTCGGAACTGATCATGGTCGCGATTGTGGTTGCCACCCTAGGTGTGAGAGCCAATTCGTTGAACTTTGCTTCGCCTGTCGTTCTCTCGCGCGCTTTATCGGGCGTGGCCGGACAGTTTGCGCCATACGTTTTCGCGGCCGGCCTGATAGCGGCGTCATTCATTGCGCTCATCGTGATCTCACTCGGAAGCTGCTGGGGAGTGACTGAGGCATTAGGATGGGGGAGAAAAAACTGGTTTAACCCAAATTACGCAAGGGTTGGTAAAAAGCAGGGACAAAAATTGCAGCAG
>CAZIDA010000620.1:0-2172 GCA_964537865.1 uncultured Acidobacteriota bacterium | reverse complement strand
CTGCCGTGCAGCCCCATCTGTTGGCTGCTGTTTCCTTTGCCCCTCGGCAAAATCCAGATGTGCTCCGGTTCAAATCCGGCGATCATCGCAAGATCAGAAAGGATCAGATCGACGGGGACTTCCTCTCCGTGATACTGAACATTGTCGTTGACCATAATGACCCTGCCGCCCGGCTTGAGCACTCGGAAAAGTTCATGAATCACGAGATTCATTTCGAAAAAGTAATTCTGCACGAGGAAGGGAATATTATTGTTATTCAGCTCGCCGCGCTCTTGAGCTTCGAACAGAATATCCAGGATCTCGTGCAGGGCCTTCTGTTTGTCGAATGCTCCGATCGCCCGTAGAAAGCGATGGTCTTGGTCGATCTTATGATAGAACTCGCGCAACTCGTCGCGCTTGGTCTTATTCTCGACCGTAGCGGAGAGCAAATTCTGCCGGAGATTTTTAATTGCCGCTTCGTCGTGCCCAAGGAAAGCTAATTCGAGCGCGTAGGTTCGGGTGTAATCATAACGGTTGCAGTAAGGCGGCGAGGTGATGGCAAGGTCAAACGTGTCATTCTTGAGAACAGGGAGTTCGTACAGACATGAACCTTCAATGAGATTGATATTTCGCGATGACCCGTTTCCTTCGCGATGCTCGATGTCCTCCTCCATCAAGCGTAGTTTTTCGCTGATCGCAAGTTTGAAGTCGGGGATAATCCCTTTGTTGAAATCCGATCTCAAGGCTCGACCGGAACGATAATCCCATCGAAGATACTGTCCGTCCTTTCTCGTAAAACTGATGTCCTCAAGGACAGAGAGGCATGCAAACCAGAACAGGAATCGTACTTTCTTGTCTTCAATCTCCTGGACAAATCCAATGTATCTGGAAATGGCTCGTTCGGTCTGTTTTGAAAAAGCGTTTTCGGTGATACGAAGATGGGGGAATCGGAACCCGTTTGCCTGAGCGCTCTCATAGCCGCCTTTCACGAATTGACGCAGGACGCTCTTGAAGCTCGCGGGCTTCACGGTTTCTGCGAAAAGTCGCGCCCGAAATGCCGAAATGCCTACGGGAAGTAATTCAATTCCAGTCGCCTTCCAACCGGCTTTCCAGGCAGTGATCACAGAAGTGCCGGTGCCGGCAAATGGATCTAACAGATGCAGGGGGGAGTCGGCCTTTGCCTTGACCCAGTTCAGAAGATACAGAACCAGATCTGCCGAAAATGCCTCCTTGAATTTCAGCCATCGGTAGAATGGAATTTGCTTGCTTGCCTGGAAAGAAACCAGAGTGCGGTTTAGATCGGGATTCGTGACGAGTTCATCAGCGTATCGTTTGTACAGCGCTTCCCGTTCAGCCGTTGACCCGAACTTTGCCATGCGCCCAGTCTCCGAAAACAAAATCTCCTGCATAGTTCAATCTCCACGGGGGGTGGCAAAGGTTGCACATCTGAGAAGAACCCTCAAGGAATTACACCGTGTGTTGAATGATACTTCAATCGGAATCCTTGTCAACCGCTTCTATGGAATTCTCATTCCCATTCGATGGTCGATGGTGGTTTGCTGGAAATGTCGTACACCACGCGATTGACGCCTTTGACTTCGTTGACGACGCGCGAGGCGATGCGTTCCAGGACTTCGTACGGCAGGCGCACCCAGTCGGCGGTCATGCCGTCGAGGGAATGAACGGCGCGCACGGCGATCGTGGTTTCGTAGGTGCGCTCGTCGCCCATGACGCCCACCGATTGCACCGGCAACAGCACCGCGAACGATTGCCATATCTTCGCGTACAGTCCCGCGCGCTTGATTTCGTCCACCACGATTTCGTCGGCGTCGCGCAAAATGCGCAGCCGTTCCGGAGTGACTTCGCCGAGAATGCGCACCGCCAGTCCGGGTCCGGGGAAGGGTTGGCGCTGCAAAATCTCTTCAGGCAGTCCCAACGATCGGCCCACCTCCCGCACTTCATCTTTGAACAATTCGCGCAACGGCTCGATCAATTTCAAATTCATCTTCTCCGGCAGGCCGCCGACATTGTGATGTGATTTGATGGTGCGGGAGCGCCCCTTCACGGAAACCGATTCGATGACATCCGGATAAAGCGTCCCTTGCACCAGGAATTCCGCACCTTTGGATTTTCCTTTGTCCGCCAACTCCCGCGCCGTTTTATCGAACACGGCGATGAATTCCGTTCCGATGA
>CAZIDA010000619.1:0-2173 GCA_964537865.1 uncultured Acidobacteriota bacterium | reverse complement strand
TGGACCATTGCTTGATGGAAAAGAAGGAGTCGTCCTTCGGAGTGGACGAGGCCCAACTTTGAGAGAATGGAACGAAGACGATCGCGAGAAACAGAAGGAACAGGAACGTCGTCAGGCGGTGGACCCTCTTCATAAGTTCCGCCGAAAAGAAAGCCCTCTGAAGCTGTTTCATTGATGTTGAAGTAGTCATAGATCGTACCTCCATGGTGCAATTACGTTGATCTCTACAATCAAAGAGCAGCTAAAGCCGCTCCTCTCAAAGAGTCACATGGAAAATGAACTTGAATCGTACGTCGATTCATTGCGGATATTTCGCTGCGTCGGCCTGTGTCGACGGCAAAATCGGCCGACGGAAACCTTCCGCCCAGTGGTCCGCGCTCACGATGGCAAGCTTGAGTTTTCAAAGAACTGAAAACGGTGTGGGGGCGGCAAGGGACAAGGGCTGCAGCAATGGGGGCGAATCAGCGACCGTTTGCGGCCATCCTTCGGCCACGGCACTCGTTACAAAAAAACCGAACTCCCCTTGGATCAGGGGGCGCGCAAGAAACTTCGCAACCCGCAAAACAATGCTACTTCACAATTCTGAGCCCAAAGCAATGGCCCGTGCCAGCCTCACCGGCGTTTTCTCTTGGCAACTTCCCATCGCCAAAATCAAAAGCGCGGCGTTGAACCGCCCGCGTGGTTTCGCGGGGACTGTTCGCCCGCCGGAGGAGACAGCGATCCTCCGCCACGCAAAAGAGGGCGGATATGCAAGTGATTAGACTCTCTCATTTTTCCTGCCAAAATGGCGAAAGTCAAGGGAAAATCTCTGGTTCGCTTCGAGGGCTGGAGTATCGCTTTAAGATATTTTGAGGGGACAGTCGCTCATCCGCCAAAGGAAGGGCTGAACCAAGGAAAGGGGAATGGCTCGTTTCCCGTGTGGTCCTTCACCACCGAGACCCGCCGCGGCGGGCCAAGCAAGTTGCCGAAAAACTGCCGTGCAGGAATTGGAAGGGCCCGTCGTAGATCCGCCGAGGCGGAATTTTAATCGGGCCGCTAAAGCGGCCCTAACAAAATAAAGAAATTGTTTTTCTGCCTCGTTTCGGCCGGCCTAAAGGCCGGCCCTTCCCGAGGCTCGACAAGAGTTTCTCAGCAACCTGCTTGATGCGCCGAGGAACCCTCGGCCATTTTCGGGGCAGTCGCTCAGGGTCGCGGCGGCGACCACTCAAGGGGATGAGAATAATCTCGCGGATTGGAACTGATCGCAGCCTCGTCCCCGAAGGGGACGCGTCTTCCAGCCCAGGGTTGTCCGCCCGCTCTTGGGCGGACTACCCTGGGTACCGGATCATCTCAAGCAACAACACAACCCTGAAAGGGTTGTGTTAATCATTTTTTCTGTTTTCGGGGCAGACAAGAGTGTCTGCCCCACCAGAAACCCGTTAAACGCCGTTTGGATGATCCGGTGTTTGTTTCGATTTCTCGATGAGTTCTTTCAAGCCGTCGGTAGATCCGTTATGCGCGGCCTTGTAATAGGTTTCGAGCAGGCGCGCCGCCGAGGTTTGCACGTCGCTGGGATAAGCGGCGCTCACAGCCAACGCTGAGATGGCGTCGTCGATCTTCTTATCTTTCCAATAGGCGATTCCCAGACGATATTGCACCACGCCGTCGGTCGGCGCAAAGGTTCGCGCCTTCTCCAAATCCGCAACGGCCGCATCCAGCGTGGAATCTTGCTGCAATTCCACCAGCCCGCGGGTGGAGTAAGCCAAGGCTTTGAGTCGATTCTTCTGTTGCGTCCAGGCATCGTCCGTCAAATCGCTCGGCTTCGGAAGGCTGGCCAAGGCATCGGCGGCAGCGACAGTCTTTTGCGCCATGGCCGCGGCGTTGGTCAGATCGAGCGGCTGCAGGAGATAGGCGTTGGTCATCATGACGAGCGTCTGCACGTCATCCGGCTTCAGCGCAAGAACTTTGTTCCCGTATTCCATCACCTTGTCACGATTGTTTAACTGCGAATAGGCGCGAAGATAAGCTTGATCGACAATCGGCAGGGTGGCGGGATCGTTGACGATTTGCGTGAAGCCATCCAGCATCGACACGATCTTGTTGGGATCCGTTTCCGCCGACAACTGATCGAAGAAAATTTGCTTGTAGCGTTCCATCGCGTACGGCAACAGTTGCGCGGCCATCGAGATGACGC
>CAZIDA010000618.1:0-2176 GCA_964537865.1 uncultured Acidobacteriota bacterium | reverse complement strand
CCTGTTCTTCGCGCCGTCGCTCCCACGGACGGCGGCGTCCGCGACGTCGACCGTATCGTCCACGCCCTTGCCGCTCCGATTCATTTCGTCCCCTAGGCGCGGCCTCGCCGACGTTCTTCTCCGGCGACGCTCCACTCTCCGCGATTTTTTCAGAGACGACCGGAGGTTGAGTGGTGACGGCGGACTCCGCAATGGGGGGCGCGGAAACCGTAGGCGCGGAGGGTGTCGAAGATCGTTCGGGGGCGGCGGGGACAGCCGCTTCGACGATGGTTGGAATTTCAATGACCGCCGGCAGCGGCGTTCCGCCGGAAGATGGGAAACCGGTTTCCAGTCGCTCGATCTTTCCTTCCGTCGTATTGACGATGGAATCCAGATCTTCCGACTCTTCAAAGAAATCGGAAACATACAGGAACGCGTCGCGCTCCAATCCCAGATTCACGAACGCCGATTGCATTCCCGGCAGAACTTTGGTGACGCGGCCTTTAAAGATGGATCCGACGAGCCCTTGCTCGTGGCTTCGTTCAATATGGACTTCGACAAGCTGGTCTTCTTCTAAAATCGCTACCTTCGTCTCCTGAGGAGTCGAAGTAATGATCATCTCCTTGGACATTTCCGGAATCCTTCCCGCGGCTGAAGAGACGAGCCCACGCACGGCTCTCATCCACAGCGCTCTCGAGACAGGAACTTCCGCGATCGCGCCTCGTTGGAAGGCGCCACGACCTCGCCAAGAAATCGATTCTCCGTCCTCCCCCTCCGGCGCTCCCGGGCGCCCGAAGCGGCATCACGAAATGAAAACCTTCTTCGAGAAAACGAACGAGCTTCGAGATGGAGAACGCGCCTACGCGTTCCATCCGCTTTAATAGGCTCGATGAGGGGTGGCGCGCAACCGTCCTGCCCTCCGCTCTGCGGAGGAACACCCGCCGCAAGCCGGTTCCTGCGTCCAATATCGTTTTCAGAAGAATGAGGAGCTTAATCCGAAGACTCTCCGGAAAAAGCTGAAGCGTAAGTTCCATTTCGTTCGGCGAAAAGCGCGTCGCGCTTGATCGCAAGAAAGTTCTCGTCCGTAATATTTAAAATCGGCTTTAGCACTTCTTGGGGTTTCAACGAACCCCGCTCACCCATCTCAATTTCCAACACGATCTGCGGACCGCCCGATGGGCCGGGCTGATCCAATAACTCGATTTTTCTGACATAAGACCGCACGTCAACCTCGACCGCGCGATCCTTCTTCCTGCGCTGAATCATGAAAACATCGGCGGCTCGGAATCGCTCCAATTGCCGCGCCACATCCTCGTGGTTCAGCCCTCCCCAAAGCCCCGGACTCGAGGCCCCGGTCTGAACGTTTGCTTGGCCGTTCAGCTCTACGAGGTATCGAGCCGCCTTCACTATGGCTGAAGGCGCAGGCTCACGACCCTCAGTCAGCCTCAATCGCGTAAATCGAATTCCCTCCGGAAGCACGGAGTTGATGGCTGAAAGAAAACCGGCTTCCTCCAACGTCGTCACCGCTTCAAAATCCAACAGTTCATTCATCCCTTCGATCCCGACCGAAAGCGCCGGTCCGAAGGAAATGATCGGTTGCGGATGGAAGCCTTGCGAATACTTGAGCTGAATTCCCGCACGCCGAAAAGCGCGTTGCACCAACCGCATCAAATCGAGGTGCGAAAGAAACTTGGCTCGCCCCAGTTTTGTAAACGTGACGCGATAACGCCGAGCTACGCTTTCACCGGCCATCCTGGGGCCTGGCGCGGTCTTCTGCTCGACGTCCGATCTTTCCTTCCCGTCCCAGGTGGCTTCCGTGGTCCTTTTCATTTCCACGGACTGAACCACGCCCGGGCCGGGTCCTTCAAACTCGCATTCCAGGCCACAATTATAACACAAGTCCGGACCGCAGGTGGGCGAGACGCGCGCCTGCAAACTCCGTTTTAAGTCCCACACAATGAATTTCTTATCCACGCGATTGTCGAGATGATCCCAAGGGAGTGGGGTCCAATCGACGGAAGCCTCCAAGGGCTTGAGCTTGATGCTCGCAAGCGCGTTCACGTAAGCCGCGCCCTCGCGGCGTTCCGCATCGCTGGAATTTTTCCACGCCGGGCAGTCAAACACCGGCAGCGGCTTGAGATATTCCCGATAATCGACACCCTCTTCTTCAAAAGACCGCAGCCACACGGCATGGTTG
>CAZIDA010000617.1:0-2182 GCA_964537865.1 uncultured Acidobacteriota bacterium | reverse complement strand
ACCGGCTGCAGACTTCCATCTCAAAGGCGAGAGTACGTTTTCTCATCGAAGCACTTCAAATCGATGTTGGCGGCGTCGAGGTGTCGGCACAACGCGCGCAGCGGCTCTTCGTTGATGTAGCCGTTCGATTTGAAAACGTTCTTGATGCCTCGCGCGTGCGCCAGCTTGGCGGTGTCGTAAACGTACTCGTAGAAACTGATCGGCTCGGAGTAGGTGTAGGCGATGGACTCGCATCCGGTTCGCGCGCATTGATTCACCACTTCCGGCGGCATGAGATCGACGTTGGAAGTTTCCTTGGGACTGACCTGCGAAATCTGCCAGTTCTGACAATTGAGGCATCGGAAGTTGCATCCGGTGACCGCGATGGAGAAGGCGCGCGTCGAAGGCATGAAATGAAACAGCGGCTTCTTTTCGATAGGATCGATGTGCACCGCGCAGGGATTGCCGTAAGCGATGGAGTAAAGCTTGCCCTGCCAAACCACCCGGTTGCGACACTTGCCGGTGTCGTTCTCTTTGAGTTGGCAGTAGCGAGGACACTTCAGGCATTGAATGCCTTCCGATGTCTTCGTGTAGAAAAGCGCTTCTTTGCTCCAGCGTCCCGGGCCGCCGGCCGCGAAGGCCGTGCCCGAAACAGCTCCCATTTTACCGGTGAAATTCAGCCAATCCGTGCCGATCAAACACGCGCCCAGTCCAAGCGCGCAGTATTTGCTGAATTGTCGTCGGCTGACGGTTTGAGGATGGATTGATTCACACATAGACCCTCTCGTTGTATGCGGCGCTCGCGTATCGCTTGCGAGTGAAGAAAGTGATGGCGGCGCTGAGAAAACTGAGCGAGGCGACCGCAATGCTGGCTTCTGCAATCCCCAGCAGCGGAAGAAGCACGGTGGTGATAAGCAGCGCGCCCCAGGCGGACCCGACCAAATCGATGCTGTATAGCTCCGACGCGACGCGCCCGACTTCTCCTCTTCGAAGCACGGAAGCAGCGCAGAATTCAAAACCGACACCCAGCGCTATCGTGAAGGGAAGCACGGCAAAGATGAGGTGGATGAAAATGTCCGGGAGCGCGGAATCCTTCAGCCCATAAAGAATGGCTGGAAGAACCAAAGCGTAAGCGCCCACGGCCGCTTGAGCCGCGATGAAATGCTCAACTCTTATGCGGTTGCTTTTCTTCTTCCCCAGCGCCGCGCCCGCGGCCAGACCGGCCATGAACAAAGTGATGATCAATCCCGTGGCTTGATACACATAACCGTAGATCACTTGAAATGAAATCAGCAGCAGGATTTCCAGCGACGAGGCGGAGAATCCACCGGTGAACATGCCGAAGCTGATGGGATTCAAATCTCTTGCCGTCCAGAAGGAGAGCAGCAGGAGCGCCCCGCCGATCCACCACAGGCTGAAATGAAAATAGCTGAGCCAATAGCTGATCTGCCGGCAATAAGCGACCGGCGCAAAATCGCGATTCAGCACGCCGGCCGGCGCCAACCCTTGCAGGAGATCGTCGCTGCGTTGTTTTAAGAGCGCGTCGTCGAGGTAGTACGAATTGACGTAGACGTTTTGAAGGCCACGCTCCTGAACCATCTGGGCGATGTCGATTCTTAGAGGCCTATCAGAAGCCAGGTAATAATTCTTGATGCCGGGAACAATGAGGACGTTCGCAAAAGCGCTTTCGAGTGTGCGATAAAAAATTGAGCTGATCTGCCGCGCCTCCGCGCCATAATAATCGACGCCTGCCAAGAGACTGAACGATGCAACCCCGCCCTCGGCCAGTTTGGACCGCAGTTGTTTGACAAACTCGACTGTGAAATAGCGGTTGAGTTGCGCGGTGCTGGGATCGGGGACGTTGATCAACGCGACATCGTATCGCGTCGGCGTCTCGCGAACGAATTTTCTGGCGTCATCGTTGAAGACGTGTACTTTCGAGCTGTCCAGCGCAGGCGTGAATCATTTTCCCAATTTGATGATCCAGGGATTGATCTCCACGTAGTCGATGTGATCAACGTCGTACTTGAGAATCTCCGGGATCGTTCCCGAAACGCCTCCGGAAACGAGCAGCACGTTTCGAGGATGCGGGTGTTGAAGCATGGCGTAGTGAACCGCTTCTTCATTCATGCTTGGATCGTTCGTCGAAAAGAGCAGCACATTGTTCTCGTAGAAATTCCGCTGCTCTGCCTGCCGTGTGACG
>CAZIDA010000616.1:0-2185 GCA_964537865.1 uncultured Acidobacteriota bacterium | reverse complement strand
GGGGCGGCAACCGGGCTCACCTGAGCTCCGAAGCACCCCGTCTACTCGACCCGCCCGCTGCTCCGCCGCTTCTGCGGAGCGAGGGCGGGGTACAGGGACCGATTAGGTTGTGAAGCCCGCCTTGGCGGGCGACAGAACTTCCGAGGAGGATTCCCTCTGTTTTCGGAGCAGAATCCATCAAAACCCATCTCAAGAAAAGAACAGGGAGAGCTTGCGGCTCTCCCTGTCGAGTGTGGAACAATGCACCGGTGAAAACTAGATCAAGCCCTGATCCAGCATAGCGCCGGCGACTTTTTCGAAGCCGGCGATGTTGGCGCCCAGCACGTAGTTCGACGGCTGACCGTATTCCTTGGCTGTGGTCACGCAGGCGTGGTGAATGCTCTTCATGATTCCGAGCAAGCGCTGGTCGACTTCCTCGCGCGTCCAGGAAAGACGCAAAGAGTTTTGCGACATCTCCAAACCGGAGGTGGCCACGCCGCCGGCGTTGGCCGCTTTGCCGGGACCGTAGAGGATCTTGGCGTTTTGGTACACCTCGATCGCCTCCGGCGTGCTCGGCATGTTGGCGCCTTCCGCCACGCAGTAGCAGCCGTTCTTCACCAGGGTTTTGGCATCCTCGCCGCTCACTTCGTTCTGCGTTGCGCACGGCAGCGCCACGTCACACTTCACAAACCACGGACGCGCGCCTTCGTAATATTGAACCTTGAACTTGTCGGCGTATTCCTTGATGCGTCCGCGCTTCACGTTCTTCAGATTCATCAAGAAATCCCACTTCTCGCCTTTCACTCCATCCGGGTCGACCACCGTGCCGTTGGAATCGGAAAGCGTGACGACTTTGCCGCCGAGTTGGTTGACCTTCTCCACGGCGTATTGCGAGACGTTCCCGGAACCGGAGACCGCCACGGTCTTGCCTTGGATCGATTGGCCGCGCGTCTTCAGCATCTCTTCCGCAAAGTAGACGCAGCCGTATCCGGTGGCTTCCGGACGAATCAGCGAACCGCCCCAGCTCAGGCCTTTTCCGGTGAGCACGCCTTCAAAGGAACTGGTCAGCTTCTTGAATTGTCCGAACAAGAAACCAATTTCGCGGCCGCCGACGCCGATGTCGCCCGCCGGCACGTCGATGTTCGCGCCGATGTACTTGTACAACTCGCTCATGAACGCCTGGCAAAAACGCATGACTTCGGCATCCGATTTTCCTTTGGGATCGAAGTCGCTGCCGCCCTTGCCGCCGCCCATCGGCAGCGTCGTCAAACTGTTCTTCAGAATCTGCTCAAAGCCGAGGAACTTGAGAATGCCGAGATTGACGCTGGGATGGAAACGCAATCCGCCCTTGTACGGGCCGATGGCGTTGTTGAACTCCACGCGAAAACCTCGATTGACTTGCACTTCACCACGATCGTCCTGCCACGCCACGCGAAACATAAAAATGCGGTCCGGCTCCACCATCCGCTCCAGAATTTTAGCTTCGATATATTCCGGATGTTTCTCTAACGACGGCCCCAGGGTCTCCAGGACTTCGTGCACCGCCTGATGAAATTCCGGTTGGCCTGGATGTTTGGCCTTTAATTGTTCCATGAGTTTTGCGATATATTCCGTGACGTACGTTTCTACTGCCATACCCATAATTTCCTCCTAAGGTTCGAGATTTATTTGCATGAGATTTACTTCCAAAGCCAAGTCGACTTGTCCGCGAGCGGCGCCAGTCTCGAAGAAAGGGCCCGGAAACGCTCTCGCGATGGAGCCATGAATGCGTCCGCGTTCAAGAAAGCGCGGTTCAATGATGTCGCATGGAGAAGAATTCGGAACGATCTGAAATGTTTTGCCAGGAAAATTGATGTGGGGAAAATTGCGGGAGTTGGGTTGGAGAATTAATAAAGAAACACAACCGCCCTTTGTTTGGGTCGTTCGCTTGGGACAGACGAGGGACCGGATCGAATGTCGACGTCGTTTCTTCATTACCGCGGGCGGCGCCGGGCGAAGTGTTACTTGGAGCGAGCGGAACTAAAAAGCGCGCCGGCTCAACCTCCTCCCACACGGGGTAACGTCCCCTTGGGCAAGACATTATACCACTGTCAGGCGCAAAAACGAATATTCACTCTATTCTGATTACGCGATTCCATCACAAACGTGTCTGCCTCGAAAATAGACCGCCGTTGGCCATAACCCCGTTGGGGTTATCGCCTCGATT
>CAZIDA010000615.1:0-2186 GCA_964537865.1 uncultured Acidobacteriota bacterium | reverse complement strand
GAATCCGACGCTGCCGCCCATGACCAAGAGCGTGACGGCCTCCGGCTTCAGATGGAAGCGTGCCCTAAGCGCCGAACGGTCCAGCGGTCGCTCGAAAATGAGATCGATCGGAATGCCGGTGGCGGCGATCCGCGATGCATCCACGCCCAATTGACTTAGCCGCTCCCCAAGACAAGGATGGCCGACTACCATCAAATCCGCCGGCAGTTTGGACCACACCGGATGAATGTCGTAATCCGTCACGATGGCAACGCGCCGCGGCGACCGTGGCAGTTGAGGGGCGATCAGATAGGCCAGTTCGTGGCAGTTGATCTGCGTCGACACGATCATGTCCGGCGCGAATTCTCGAATGGTGTCGGCCAGACGACGATTGCCGTGCCGCAGCAAAAACTCCGGAGCGGCAAACGCGCGGTTTTGAAAGGCAGGGCTCTGATAAAAATATCTCCACGCCCAGGCGGCGTGTTCGATCAAAAATTCGTATCCGTGAAATTGGACGAAGCGAAGGGGCGGCGAAATCAGAGGCTTGATGTCGATCAATCGAACGTCGCAGGCGGGACAAAGTTCGAGGAACGCCCCACGGACCGCTTCCCCCGCCCGCAGGTGTCCGCATCCCAGCGAGGCCGTCAGCAGAAGAATCTTTTTCGGGTTCGTTGATGTCATAGGCAGGAGAAGACGGATTGAGCAGAACGATGATCAGACATCAAGCGCCGACGCGGAAGAGCGGCGCCCCGGATGCGAAGGTCAAATAAAAATCTTGCCCACGGTGGCCTGTCGCAGCTCCTCGAACCACATTTCGGCGCGCGCAAAAAAACTCGGCGCCGCGCTGTAGGAGAGTGAGGCGCACGCCACGGCTGTCACGACGCCGCCCAGAACATCCAACGGCCAGTGGACTCCCAGATAAAGCGTCGAAGACACCACCAGGGCGACGAAGATGGCCGCCATAATTCTGATGCGCGGCGTCTTCATCCGCCAAGCGGAAATGGCGATCAACAGCGCCAGCGAAGTATGGAAGCTGGGAAAACAATTGTCCAAGGCGCTGGTGGATCGAAAGTGCTGCATGATGAGCGGACTGATTTGATCCGTCAGCAAGCGCACGTGCGGCGCGGTCGTCCAGACTTCGTCCACCGGGAAGAACAAATAGAAAGGCAGGACGAAGAGAAGATTCGAAAAATAGCAGCCCACCAGGAACTGCGCCATCTCTTCGCGATTCTCATAGACGAACACGAAGAAAAGTGCAAACATCATCGCCGGAAACGCCCAAATGTAGGTATAGGTGAAAATATAAGTGAGCGGCCAATCCCGATAGCGCTGGATGTTCGCCACCCAGTGCGTCCCGAAGCGCGCCACAAACGGCGTGTAATCTTTTTGGATGTAATGCGTCACCCGCGCGTCGTAATGCGTCTCCGTGTAATCGATCAGTGACGCCACAAAGGCGAAAAACAAGCAAAGAAGATAACCGGGCTGGGGGAGACGATCGCGAACTTGACGAAGAAAATCGGCCAAGGGAACTCGAGGCGCCATCAACTTCACGAAGAAGAAAATGCTGCTGACCAGAATGACAGAATCCAAAACAGAATAAGCCGACTTGATCAAGAGTGACTCCTCACGTGCGCTTCGAACACCCAGCACTCACTTGTGCAAAACCGTTTGACTCCTTGTGATGCGCCCATCATACGTGCGCCTTCGAAAATCGTCAACCGAGGCCTCGATGCGGCGAGGCGAATTTCAGAAGCATTAAAAATTGTGGGAGGCGTGTGGGAGGATTGATCCCTTCTTGAAAAGTTGCGGACCGATTGCGGGATGGAAGCAAATTGCAAAATCTATTCATACCTGAGTGCATCGATGGGATCGAGGTTCGCCGCCTTGTGGGCCGGGTAATACCCGAAAATCATTCCCACGGCCGCGGAAACTCCAATCCCCACCACGATGGCGATCAGCGAAATCACCGTCGGCCACTGCAGGACGTTGCTGATGACGGAGGACGTGGCCATTCCCAGGGCCACGCCGCCCGCCCCGCCGATCAAAGTGAGCGCAACGGCCTCGATCAAAAATTGTAGCCGCACATCGCTTTGATGCGCCCCGACCGCCATGCGGATGCCAATCTCCCGTGTCCGCTCGGTCACGGTCACGAGCATGATGTTCATGGTGTTGATGCCGCCAATAAACAACGCCAACGACGCCACCGT
>CAZIDA010000614.1:0-2191 GCA_964537865.1 uncultured Acidobacteriota bacterium | reverse complement strand
AAGACGACGTCAGCAGTGAGGAATTCAGCGCCACCTTAAGGAATTTTCTGAAGAGCTCGAAATATCCCAAGGATTACGACTTCTTGAAGCAAGTGGGCGTTCCCAAGGAGCTGCTGGATCAGATGATTACACAGAAGCTCGTGATTCAAGAAGCCCACCGGCTGGGGCTCGAGGCCACCGATCAGGAAGTGCGCGACAAGATTCTCTCGTATCCCGTCTTTCAACAAATGGGCGGCTCCCTCAACATGCAGGTTTATGCGCGCATCCTGCAACAGGCGGGAACGACGGTGGACGAGTTCGAGCAGAACGAGCGCGATCAGATCTTGACCGACAAGCTCAAGCATCTGGTGACCGATGGAATCGTCGTGACTCCCGAAGCCGCCGAGGCTTCCTACCGCAACGCCAACGAGAAAGTCACGCTGCAATACGTCCTCTTCAATCCGACGGAGATTGAAAAGACCATGAAGGTGAACGACGCGGAATTGCAGAAGTACTTCGAAGCGAACAAACAAAAGTTCATGACCACCGAGCAACGCAAGGTCCGTTACCTCCTGGTGGACATGAACAAGGTTCGCGACAACACCAAGATGACCGACAACGATCTTCGGCAATATTACGAGCAGAACCGCATCAAGTATTTCGTCGGAGACCGCGTTCGCGTGAGTCACATTCTCTTCAGTACCCAAGGCAAGACCCCGGAAGAGATTGCCAAGATTCACCAAGAAGCCCTGGACGTCCTCTCCAAAATTCGCGCCGGCGCAAACTTTGCGCAGATGGCAAAGGAATACTCCCAGGACGATTCCAGCAAGAATAAGGGCGGTGACCTCGGCTGGGCGGATCAGACTACGCCGTTCGTCCCGGAATTCAAGGATGTCGCGTTGTCCTTGGGCGTGGGCGCCGTCAGCGATTTGGTGCAGAGCCCGTTTGGGTTTCACATCATCACGGTCACGGCCCGGCAGCCGGCGCACACCATGAGCTTTGACGAAGCCAAGGCTCAAATCCAGCCGGTCTTGTTGGCCCAAAAAGCCGATCAAGAAGGGAAAGACGAAGCCAACAAGATTTTCGCCGCGGTCTCTCCCAAGCCGCAGGACTTGGACGCGGTCGCAAAACAGTTTGGCGCAGAGGTTCGAGAGACGCCGTTGTTTGCGGCTGGGGATTCCGTGCCGGATATCGGCAGTAATCCGGATTTTGAGAAGGCGGTGTTCTCGACCCCCTTAAACAAGGTGGGCGGGCCGGTTCGAGTGGCCCCGGGCTTCGTTATTCCTGAAGTTGTTCAAATCGCGCCACCACACGTCCCGGCTCTGGCGGAAGTTAAAGACCGCGTGGAAGCCGCGTACAAACAAGACCAAGCGGCGACCCTCGCCAAACAAAAGGCAGACTCTTTTTCAAAGACCGCGTCAAAAGCAAAAGATTTCGAGGCGGCTGCCAAAGCGGCCGGACTCAAACCCGACACGACGGCTCCATTCGCTCGAAATGCGAGCGTGCCCGGCATTGGCAGCTCTATCGACATCTCCAAGCAGGCCTTCAGCATGAAGGTTGGAGAAACCTCACCGCCGGTAAAACAAGGGACGATTTATGTGGTGTTCCGGGTCAAAGACCGGACGGAAGTGACGGCCGCGGATTTTGACAAGGTGAAAGCCTCCGCGATGAATCAATTGTTGAATCAAAAACGCGATGAAGCCTTTCAATCTTTTCAAGATGATCTCATGGCGCGCGCGGAGAAGGACGGTCGCGTACGGATTAATCAGACTTCTTTGGATGCGGTGGTGAACCGCGTTTTCCGATAGACTCTCGCTGGAGTAGAATCGAGCCGATGTGGATGAATTCTCTGCATCGGCTTTTTTGTTATCGCGCCGTCGAATCCGCGCAATTTTTCGCGCCGCTCAATCTCCCCCCGCTCAATCTCCAAGACGAAATTTCTTTCCTTTGTTAGAATGCTGCCGTTCCACCGGGCTCAATTCCCGAACCGATTGCGCCGCGCTTCTCTTGATCTCCATGACCCACTCGAACTCCACGCCGCCCGCCAAGGCCAAACTCTCGGGCCGCCTGACGTTTTTCGATCTTTGGTCGATCGGCGTCGCATCCCTCGTAGGCGCCGGCATTTTCGTGTTGACGGGAATTGCCGCGGGGCAAGCCGGCCCGGCCGTCTTTGTCAGCTTTCTGATCGCCGGAATCGTGGCCACCCTGACAG
>CAZIDA010000613.1:0-2193 GCA_964537865.1 uncultured Acidobacteriota bacterium | reverse complement strand
CCTTCGTAGCGCGTGTACTTGTTTTCATCCCCGTACGGATAATCAAACTCCTCGGCGCGCGTCTTCACGAAACTATAATTGTTCGACAGCTCGCCGTAATAAATCTCCGGCTGCGTCACTTTGATGTTGGTGGAACTCTCCGGAGGAATATTTTTGATGAAGAATTCCGGCAGCCCCTCGCTGGTGATCATGTTCACCGGACCCATGCACAATCCGTAGCCGTGGGTGTAAGTTAAATGCTCGTTGATCCAATTGCGGCTGGGGAGATTCTCGGAAGAGAGCTCGCGCGGGCTGAGCATGACCTGGCGATATTCGCCGTTCACCATGTAGCGATCGTTGTCCACGTCGACGAAATCGTAATAAGTTCGAATCTCCTGAAGCTGTGCGTACGTGGCCAGCAGCGGTTTGTAATCCCACAAACGAATGTTCTTGATGGTGACGGCGTTCTTGGTCAAGTCGTCGGGTGTCAGCGTATCCTGCGCGGGAAACTCCCGCGCGTCCACGTCTTGGATTCCGTAAGCCTGCCGCGTGTACCGGATGACATCCTGGATGTACGGACGCTCCTTGTTAAACTCGTTAGGCACCACTTCAAACTTCTGAACGAGTCCCGGATAAAATCCCAGCGCCACCACGCCCAGAACGATCAATCCGATGCCGCCCAAAAGAATTCGAATGCCGCGCTGAAAAATCTGAATCAAAGCCGCGAGCGACGCCAGCAAACTGGCAACGATGAGGAATCGAATGATGGGCAAGTCCGCATGAACGTCCGCGTAGCTGGCGCCAAAGACGACGCCGCGGGAGGAATACAGAAGGTTCCAGGCGTCGAACTGATATCCCACCGCGAACAAAATTCCGAAGAGCGCCAGAAGGATCAGCAAATGGGCTCGCATGCGGCGCTCCATCTCCACACCGGTTCGCCGGACCGCGACTTCCCCTTGCACCAGATGGATGAGTCCGGAAATGATCAAAGCAAAAAAGACCAGCGTCATCCCGTAGGATTGCAGAAACTGGTAGAACGGCAATCGGAAGACGTAGAAGCTGATGTCCCGATGGAACAGCGGATCCGTCATCGAGAAACTGGTGGCGTGAATAAATTTCAAATACACGTCCCACTGACTGGCCGCCCACGTTCCCACAAAAAATGCGAGCACCACCAGCGCCAACAACAGGAACCGCGCCAAAAATATCTTGATGACATCGTAATAGGGAAAGGCTTTCCAGATGGGATTGTCCCAATCGACCGGCTCAGTGGTATGGCGCCGCGCGATGCGGGCATTTACATAGACAAACACAAAGAAGACCGCCCCCAACACGCCGCCCAGGACCAGCCGGGTCCATAATTCCCGAAGAAAGACAAGCGGGTAGCCCAACTCCTGAAACCACCACCAGTCGGTGATCCAGTTGACCCCGGTCTGAAAGAACGGAATCACCACGAGGACAATCAGGACGAGAAGCAGAATCAGCCGCCTTAACGAGAATCGCATAAGCACTCCCTTTCAGAGTTCGGCGCCGGATGATTTGATCGCAGGTTCGTTTGCGGCCTGGGGCCGCCCGCCGCGGCGGGCCGCGGCGAAGGCTCAAGGTTACATATCTGAGACCTGAAGATCTCGCCAGAAAGACAAAATTCTCGAAGCTTGCTCAGCACGGTTGGTTAGCCTGTGAAGCAACCCGCGCTTCAGCGTGTCGCCCGAACGGAGCCTACGCCGGGGCGCGCGCGAGGCAACTCGTACCAGAGCGAGTCACATGCTTGTAATTCTTCGTCGTCAAGTGAAAGATCGACTGCCGGAAGCGATTGATCCAGTTGCTCCGCTCGCGTGGCGCCCACGATGGCGGACGTAATGCCCTCTTGCGCCAGCACCCATGCCAATGCCACCTGGATCATGGGCTTGTTTTTCTTCTGCAAAAAATTCTGAAACGAATCGATTGCATCGAAGTGGCTCTCTTGCCAGTAGCGCGTTCGATAAAGCTCCCCGGATTTTCCCAGCATGAATCGCGTGCCTTCCACCGGCGCTTGGCCTTTTCGATACTTGCCGGTCAAAAAACCTCCCGCCAAAGGATTGTACACGATGACTCCCACGCCTTGGTCGCGGCACAGCGGAAGCGTCTCGCTCTCAATTTCTCGATACAACAAATTATAGCGCGGCTGCAGGCAATCGAACCGGGCCATGTTCAGCCGGTCACTCAACCACAGAG
>CAZIDA010000612.1:0-2196 GCA_964537865.1 uncultured Acidobacteriota bacterium | reverse complement strand
TTCATCGGCATGGAATCGATCAATCCGGAGAGTTTAAAGGACGCGCAAAAGGCCTAGAACAAGGCCGCCGATTACGTGAATTTGGTTCAGGCGTGGCACGAGGCCGAGATCGCCACGCACGTGGGATACATTCTCGGTTTTCCGTCGGACACCGCGGAGTCGATCCGCCAAGATTTGCAGCGATTGATGCACGAGATTCAGGTGGAGCAGGCGTCGTTCTTCATTCTGACGCCGTTGCCCGGTTCGCGGGATCATTTGGAAATGAAGCAGCGCGGCGAGTACATGGACCCGGATCACAATCGCTTCGACTCTTTTCACGAGACCATGAACTACGTCCATTTTCCGGCGCCGGGCTCGCTGTTTGCCATGTACCGGGAAGCCTGGGCGACGTTCTACAGTTTTGAAAACATGAAACAGGTGCTGCTGCGCGCCTCTCCCCGAAGTTACTGGAACATCCTGCGCAATTTCATCTGGTACAAAAACTCGATGATGCTCGAAGGACGCCATCCCATGATGACGGGGTTCTTTCGGCGCAAGAGCCGCTCCGCCATGCGACCGGGAGTGCCCGTGCCGTCCCGCTGGGCGTTCTTCAAGATGCGGACGCGCGAGATTCGCAGGTACCTCGTGGGAATGGTGAAGCTCATTCTTGAAATGGAAGAATTGTGGTTGCAGACGCGCCGCCGCAGTGAAGCGGAACTTCGCGTGGTCGAGGAGATGGCCCGGTTGCGAGCTTCCGCGCGACGTCGACTCAGCGTCACGGAAATGCAATTGGCGCATGCCCGCGCGAGCATCCATATGCCCACGATCCACGTTCCTTCGAAGTTGACGCTCTATTGGCAGAAATGGGATCTGTGGCTGGGGAATCGAAAGGTCTATACGCGCGCCGATCTGAATGAATATTGGCGATCGGTTTTGCAGAATCTCCGTCAGCGGCGAATCTTCCGCATCTCACCGCTCCGCGTTCTGACTCACCTCTCCCTGGATTTTCAAGTCGCCCTGATGTTTGGCTTCGCGATCTTGCGGGCGAGGGAAGAATAGGTGCGAGGTGCAAGGTGTGAGGAAATCAGGTGCCGGGTGTCAGGTTTCAGATGTCAGGTATATTCCTTGATGCGAAATCAAGCACGATGACGGTTGCAGCGCGATAAGATTAATGAAGTCTCTTTCGACTAAGAAAAAGCTCTTCCGACGGAACTTCTTCGATTGGGATTGGCCCACCTTTCAACTTTAACATTGTGATTGATCCGCATCCCCTCATACCTCACACCACACACTTAGCACCTCATTCCTGGCACCTGACACCTAATCTCTCTCCTCACTCCTCACACCTCACACCTCATACCTTCCCCTCACTTCCCCCCCCGAATCGGGATCGGTCGGCGATCGTCGTCCACACAAACGTATGTGACTTCCGCTTCGGTGACTTTCACGCGAACGTGCTTGCGCCGATAACGCTCGGCAATCACAGTCACTTTGATGGTGACGGAGGTGTGGCCGAACCGTTTGACCTGCGTGTAAAAACTCACCACGTCCCCGGTGAAAACCGGTTCGTGGAACACCACTTCTTTCATCGCCACGGTTACAAAGGAATGCGGGGCGTGCTTGTGCGCTTCGATGCCTCCCGCCAAATCGATGTAGCTCATAATGACACCGCCGAAAATCGTCCCGTAATGATTGGTGTCGCGAGGCATCAAGCTGACGCGAATGGCGAGATTGTCGTTGCGAAAGGAAGGCTTGGAATGCGCTTTCATGGATCCGGAAGAACGAGAAGGTTGTTTGGTTTTCAATGGTGAACTCCTTGACGCGTGGCACTGCCGGCGACGCAACCCCCGGTAATCAGGTTGCCGCTATTCATCGAACGATCAGCAACTTCGAGTTCGATGGTTGCATTCTGACGGCATTTCAAGTTGGAAGTCAACGTCGGGCTGAAGCGTTGGATCGAACGAGCACGAGCGCGCATGAAAACGCTTTGCTCCTCGAGATGCCCATCCACCGCCGAGACGCTCGCCGCGGCGGGCCGAGGTGGCGCAGAGGAACCCGCGGCTGTCTTCGGGACAGTCGCTCGCCCTTCAAAGACATGACAGACCCTGCAGGGCGGAACATGAAAGAGCCGTGATATGTTTAACCGGAATCTGCTCTCGTCCCTGAAGGGGACGCGTCCTTCAGCCCAGGGTTGCTCCGATGGAATCGGAGCCTGGA
>CAZIDA010000611.1:0-2197 GCA_964537865.1 uncultured Acidobacteriota bacterium | reverse complement strand
CCGATGTCCTAACGACTTATCGCGAACGCAGCCGCTTCTATGAAAAAATCGCGCGACGCATTGAAGCGGTCGTTGAAGCAAGGCCCGGCAATTACTTCGCGTTCTTTCCTTCCTTTGAATTTCTGGCGGCGGTTCACAAGTTTCTCGATTTGCACGGCGGGCAGGTGGTGGTGCAACAGCGCATCATGGACGACGCGGCCCGCGCCGCCGTTCTGCGGGAGCTGGCCAAACGCACCGGTGAAACTTCGCGAGAGAATCTATCGGCGGGGAATTTCAAAGCGTCAGGCGCCACGCCGGATGGAAATAGCGAATCGTTATCGCCGTCAATTTTGGTGCTGGCCGTGCAAGGAGGAATTTTCGCGGAGGGAGTCGATTACCCCGGTGAAAGTCTGATCGGCGCCATCATTGTAGGGCCGGGGTTGCCGCGCGTCTCCTTCGAACAGGAGTTGATGCGCCAATACTATGACGAGGAGTTCTCCGCGGAAGAGGGCAGCGAGCGTTCGCGTGGTTTTGCGTACGCGTATCTTTATCCGGGGATGAATCGCGTCATCCAGTCGGCGGGTCGCGTCATTCGCAGCGACACCGACCGGGGCGTCATCATCTTGCTGGATCGGCGGTTCGCGCAATCGCCGTACATCGATTTGCTGCCGGAATATTGGTATCGATACTCACCCGAGGAATTGATTCCATCGGATTTGGATTCGGCCTTGAGAAAGTTTTGGGGCGATTAGAGAGTTGTGGCGTGGACACCCGCCGAGGCGGGTCTATACCCGCTTTGGTAGCCCCGCCCGTTCTTTGGGGCGGGGGTGGTTCTTCGCGGGATTCAGAGCTTCGTATTGGGATAAGGGGAGTTCTTCATCGAACCGTGCCACGTCTGAGAGTTTTCCGCGGGAAGGTTGATGTGAATTCCGCATGGGAAAACCGCCGGCCCCGCCTCGGCGGGCACCGGCGCTACCAAGGCTTGTTTGGGGATTGGCGCAGACACTTGCCACAGCGGGTCTGCGCCTCGGCGGGCATTCGTCCAAGACTACCGGGCAGGCAAGAGTGCCTGCCCCACACCGCTTAAGAAAGAAGCCACGCCGAAGCGACCGCGCACGCCATCAGTTTAACCAACCACCCCACGGCGTTCGAAAGCGCGCTGAGCGGGTGCATTTTGAACCACTGGTATTCCGTCAACAGCGCCGGGATGGGAACCATCAGCCAAACTCCCAAGGCCAGCCGCCACGTGCGAGTCCACCACACAAAATTGGTGCGCGCGCAGAACAGCACAAAGACGACGCAGGTGAAGAAGCTCAACAGGCAAGAGATGACGATCGCCTTGGTCTCGCCGCGGCCTCCTTCCGGCCGCCGCCAGACTTCGGGATAAGCTTACATCTTCTCATGGAATAAAAACCCCATGAAGAACCAGTCGGACACAACGCTCACAACTCCGGCGACGACAATTGCCAGGATGATCCTTGTCCAGTCCATCAAACGCCTCCTTGACTAACCGCGACTAGAAAAAGATAAGAGCCGGATTGGACCAAGTTCTAGGCGAATTATGCGCTTTGCCGTTGACAAGAAACAAGCAAAATGTTGGGGGTCTCAAAGAAAAACGCACAAGATAGGGGACAGACCGATCGCTCCCTCGAGATTTAAAATGGACACGGGGAGACCAGCGAGAATTCGGCCCTGGTAGCGCCGCCCTTTTTGGGGGCGGCGGTTCTTCGGCGCCATCAAGCAGGATCTCCCGGTCTTCAATCGACCGCGGTGGCTGGGAATTTTCTTAAACCGTACGCAAAACCCCCGGCGTACAAAAACCGCCGGGGCTACCACAACAAATTTTATTTTGCTTTGGCAGCGCCGGCCTTACTTGGGCCGGCGGCTTTTCGTACAATCAAAGAAAATCCCCCCGGCCTAAAGAACGGCCGGGGCTACCAAAGCAATTCTCGTTTGGCTGTCAGAAAGGAGTTCCAAATGACCGACGATGTCTGTGAGTGAACCAAAGTCTCCTTACATCCCATACATCTCGATGATCTGCTGTTTTGTTTTTCCGAGGATGTTGAATTTCTTTCCGACCCGCACAAACGCTTCGCGCGCCTTGTCGAGATGATGCGTTTCGTGGGCCGCGGAAATCTGCGTGCGGATGCGCGCCTGTCCTTGGGCCACCACCGGAAAAAAGAAACCGATGGCGTAGATTCCTTCGTCGTAAAGGGCC
>CAZIDA010000610.1:0-2200 GCA_964537865.1 uncultured Acidobacteriota bacterium | reverse complement strand
ACGCCGGACATCTTCCTCCGTTGAAAATCACCGGTGAAGGAGAGTTGCAGACGCTTCCCATCGGCAGCCGCGTCGTGGGCTTGTTGCCCGGTTCGACCTACGAAGTCGGCGAAGAGCCGTTCAACGCCGGCGATCGCCTGATGATTTTCAGCGACGGGTTCAGCGAGGCGTTCAATCCTTCGAATCAGGAATTCGGCATGGAACGACTGCAGCGATCTCTTCTTTCCTCTCGAAGAAAGCCCGCTGTTGACGCTATCGCAGCGCTTCTCGAAGCGGTGGACGTGTTTGCGGACGGGCGTCCACCCTCCAATGATCGGACGCTCCTCCTGCTGGATGCGTTGTGATCTGCTCGCGGCGTCATTCGCCGGGCTTGCCGGAATGCGCGTTCTCTGCGTATCCCGGGGTTCACCTCTTGATTCGACCGACCACCGCGGAACTCTAATTATTTTTTGACTTGATTTTGTGCACCGATTGAGTACAATCCCTCCAGGAACGACGAAGGGAAGCCGGGGAAGATAAACATCCTTTCGTTTGCTTCAGAGCGTAATGGAATGCATCACTTGTTGGCCTGACCGCTTGAATAGGTCGGGAGGCTCTTCACCACGAAACTTCAAAAACGATTAAATTTCTCAGGTGACCGTTCGCAAGGGGAGTTTGTCGCTCGTAGAGAAGAATGGCCAAAGGTTCTTCCTTCGGACTGAAGGAGGGGGTTTCGTGTGATGCATTGGCGAGCCCTGCCTGACGGACGACGGGATATGTGGCACGGATTTCCTCAAAGCAGCGATTCATTCAAACAACAAGAGGAGGATAATCGTTGTGTCTCTTGAATACTCCAAAACAAGAATATTCCCTAGAACGTGGTTCGGTTTCCTGATCCTGATCGTTGGATTGGCCATAAGCAGCGTTTATTGGGCTCAGTGTACTGCGCAATTGAATTGCAGCACATGCGGTGGGGGGCAAGGGACGATTTCTTGTGGTGAGGGCAGTCCACCAGAGGGTTGCAGTACGGGATGCAGCGCAAATTGTCCCGGGGTCCAATGCTGTACGGCTTGTAAGAATTTCAACAGATGCAACATTGGTTGCTGTACTGCCAGCGCGGCGCCCTCCCCAAACTTCCTGTGCTATTTTGCACCCTCCTTTGAGGCGGAGTGGTCGGCTGTAACGCTGGGATCGATAGACGCATCGTATTTCTCCACTCCTTCTCTCCCGGAAGACCAGGCCGGCGAAAACGGTGGTGTTTCTCCAGAGATTCGAATTGAAGCGGCCAACGATCTTCCAGTCCGGATCTCGAATGTAACACCGGTGCTTTCAAAGAACGGGAACCTCCAAGCAATCGCCTATGAAATCACTAACCAAGGTTCTTCTAATCTCGTTGCTTGGCGGGTGATTTGGGCGGTGTATGTGGGAGGCGGTTCCAAACCAATCGCTGTTGTCGGTGAAGAAACAGATACGTGGTATGGGAGAGATCCCGATCACCTCGCCGTCAGTGCGAGCAAAGCTGGTCGGGTGTGTGTGTCGGGGTCGGCTTCTCCAGTCAGCTTACTCCGGGGTTCCGTCGATTACGCAGAATACTCTGATGGCACTCGATTGGGATCTGCAGCCCCCAGAGAGTTCGCACACCTCCAAGGAGAACGAACTGCGAGGTTGAGAGTCTACAGCGACTCTTTGAGAATCTATGAGACCCGAGGTGAGCAGGGACTTGCCGCGTGGCTTGCTACGGCAGCGACCACCGCGTATCCGGCCGAGACCGAATATCAGAGTCAAGCGCGGGCCGCACGCGCATTTTACTTGGCTAGCGGCGCGAGCCAATATGTGGAACAGGCGAGGTTCATTGTTGATAAGGCCTCTCGCCAAAAGATGATTCCTTGAAGAATGATCAATAATTTCTGGTGCTTGGGAGAGGACGATTTTCCGTTCCAATGGTTGGGAGCAAAAATTGCTTCTCTCCCACTTTGCCATAGTTTTTATGCGGCTATGGTTCTTTTTCTGTATTCATGCCTGCCGAGAACCTGGTAACCCACCGCTTATTCTTCCGCCCCATCGATTCTCTTGACAATAGTACTATCACTTAGTAGTATATCGAGCCGAGGAGACGCCATGAAGAAGACCCGCAGCCATTTCACCCTTCGCGGATTCAAGCCGCTGCGGCAATTGCTGGACGCGCAGATGGGGCCGCTGGAGCGCGAGGTGATGGATTTTC
>CAZIDA010000609.1:0-2205 GCA_964537865.1 uncultured Acidobacteriota bacterium | reverse complement strand
TGGCGTGCGGACGGATGACGTCGCGATCGTACTCCGTCAGCAGCCAGCGGTCGGCCCCTTTGCCGGCAAAGATGTTGAAGTGGTTCTCCCAGAAGTCGACCATCTCTTCATACAACTGCCGCTTGCTGTACACCGCGCGGAGCACCTGCGCCTGCTGCAATTGCTGGATGATGACGCGGGGCGGCCGAAACTGCACGTCCGGATTGTTGGCGGCCATCGCTTGCATCGCCATCAGCTCTCGCCGCTGGGCCGGATTCAGTCGCGGGAGAGCGGGCGTCGTTCCGGTTCCATCAGGGGCGGTCATTTCCCCGGACATGCGACCGTCGAATCCGTTCATCCCGGCTTGCTGCATCTTTTGAAAGGCCTTCACCAAATTGGGCGGTGGAAATTCTTGAACCAGTTGCTGCGAGGAGAGAGACAAGGTGTCGAGGCCGGAAAGCTTCTCCTCAACCACCGGATCGGGAATGCTTTCGGGATGAAGCTGCTGTTCGATGAACTTCTTGATTCCCATGTGCTCGACGCGCTCGACATCCCCCGGTCGCGGCCCAAAAGTGACGCGGTTGAGCAGATGAAAGATTTGGGTTTCACCGGTCAATTGGCCGCTCGAAGCGGAAGAGGAGACGGCCGCCGGCGCCGACCATGCGAGAGGTTGAACCGGCAGGATCGTCAGGAGCAGAATCAAAAGACCGGTCATCGCCGTAGGAAAATTCGCCCGCAGCCAAATCACCGGTGTTCTGGCGAAAAGCTTCGCCGCTCGTTTCGTTTCAGGAGTCATCGCACGTTCTCCCGGATTGAAAATGTCAGTTGGCAGACATCCGGTTAGACCCCATCACCGGGGATTAAGTTTAAGCGGGTGGGGTGTTTCGATTTGCTCTGACGGGAATCGATGTGGGGTGGCGCAGAGCGGCCCGGGGCCGCGGCCAGATTAAAATTCCGCCGCGGCGGGTCTGCGCCACCGGGCTTACATCAGCTTCTGGATTTGGAATTCGATCCGCTTCACCACGTTGGGCGAATAGCCGGAATACTTCTTGATGATATTGCCGTTGCGATCGATCAACACGCTGGTGGGAAATCCCACCACGTTGTACTCGTCGGAGATGGGGCCTTGATCGATGACGATGGGATAATCCATCTGATGCGCGGCGACGAAACTCTTGATGTCCTTCAGGTCGCTGGGATCCGAGACACCCAGAACGACGAATCCCTTGTCGCGATAGTTGTTGTAGAGAGTCACGAGCTCGGGAATCTCTTCCTGGCACGGTCCGCACCAGATGGCCCAGAAATTCACCAGCACCACTTTTCCGCGAAAGTCGCTCAACTTCACGTCCTGGCCGTCGAGATTCTTCGCCGTGAAGTCGATCTCCGCGTTGGCGGAGGAGCCCGTCTTGTTGCCGCCGCCTTCCGTGCTCTTCAGAAAGGAACATCCCTCGGCGGCGATCAACGTGCCGAGCAACACAAATAAGACAAAGACGGCGAGCGCTTCTTTCCATTCGGAGTTTCTCAAAAAATTAAATCGCATGAGGATTCAAATTCCCTTCGTAAAAAATTCCGAGAAGGCGGCGCCTTCAAAGCGCGAATCGGTTCAAGAACGAGAACCGCTGCGCCAACCAATTCAGGTTGTTCGTTAAAATCAAACCTCCGATAGCAATCAAAAGAATCCCGCTGAAGACCTCCACCGTCCGCAAATGTTTTTTGAACGATTTATAAAACGTGAAGAAGCGATTCACGCTGAGGCCGACGATCAAAAACGGAATGCCCAGGCCGATGGAATAAATCGTCAGCAGCAGGACGCCTTGCGACACCGTCTGGCGCGTGGCGGCGATGGTGAGGATCCCGGCCAGGATGGGCCCGATGCAGGGCGTCCATCCGAACGCAAACGCCAGGCCGATCAAAAACGATCCCCAAACGCCGGCGCTTCCGGCGTTGTGAAATCTCTTTTCGCGATACAGCAGCCCGATCTTGAAGAGGCCGATCAAGTGCAAGCCGAAGATGATAATGACGACGCCGGCGATTTGCAGGAACAAACGATGATGTCGCTCGATCAGCCGGCCGACCGTCGTGGCCGACGCGCCGAGAAGCACAAAGACCAGCGTAAACCCGGCGATGAAGAGCAGGGAATGAAACAAGACGCGTCCCATCACTCCGGCTTGACGGTCTCCTTCTTTGACAGATATGTCTTCCACCGAGATGCCCGTGATGTAGGAC
>CAZIDA010000608.1:0-2216 GCA_964537865.1 uncultured Acidobacteriota bacterium | reverse complement strand
GTATCTGTATCGCGGATGGACATCGCAATAATTTTGGCCGGCGCCTGCTTCCGACCTCGGGTCCCGCGAAAGATCGCGACCGCTGCTCTCGCTTGCGCGAGGGGGGTTCTGTGTGCGCGGTGAGAAGCGCTATCCGTCCGCGCCCGCATGGTTGGAACGATTTTCATGATGGACACGGGGCTCCAGGATAAAGTTGCCCTCATTGCCGGCGCCAATCATCCGCACGGAATTGGCGCATCGGCGGCTTCGCCCTCGTTGAATTCATCGAGGCGTCCATCTTCATTTCAAGAGCAGCCTCCAATTGCGATATAATTTTGGCAGCTACTTACGGTCGGGCTGACGAGAAGAGCCCGAGCTTGGAGGCTGCTGTGAACACCGGTTCTTTGATATTCCCGTTTTTGATCGCTTGGTCTTCCGTAACTTTAGTCTGGCTTTTATTATTCATCTATCGCGGTTTGATCAGCCGCCGAGAGGAAGACCAAGTCCATTTGGACAAAGGTGAAGAATGGCTGGCGCGCGAGCAGGTGCAGGTGGGGCAGAAGCTGAAACGGCTTTCGCCTTACCTCATCGGATGCGGCGTCTTGAGCCTATGTCTGCTGGTGGCGCTGGCGGCGCTGTGGATTTATAACGGCATCCACACGGTTAATTACTAGCGCGTTGAAGAAGTAAAATCTGTTTGTTCCGGGAACGTCGCGGAAATCCTCTGCCGAGCGATGGCGCATTTCTGGCGGCGTGAAGAGGGGGGATTGTATTGTCCATCAACCGCCGAGCCTCGTCGTCCTTCCGCAATCTCTCTCCCCTCAAATTTCGCAAGCGGCTGCTGGCGTCGTTCCGTCGCGACCGGCGCGATTTGCCTTGGCGTCACACCCGCGATCCCTATCGCATTTGGGTTTCAGAAATCATGCTGCAGCAAACTCAAATTGCGACGGTGCTCCGCTATTACCGAATTTTTTTGAAGCGCTTTCCGACTGTTTACCACCTCGCCGCTGCGAGTGAAAGGAAAGTTCTTGCCGCTTGGGCCGGTCTGGGCTACTACCGTCGCGCTCGAAACATGCGCCGCGCGGCCAAGCTCGTAGTCCAAAACTATCACGGCAAACTCCCAGACAATTACGACGATCTTCGCGCACTCCCGGGAATCGGACGCTACACGGCGGGCGCAATTTTATCGATCGCCTTCGGCAAACCTTATCCGGCGGTGGATGGAAACGTCGAACGCGTGTTGTCGCGCGTGTTGGTTTTGAGGGGGAATTTGAAAACTTTCGCCCATCAGAAGGTTTTATGGTCGACGGCGGAAGCGCTCGTGCCCACCGGCTCGCCCGGTGATTTCAACCAGGCCCTGATGGAGCTGGGCGCGACCGTCTGCCTTCCGCGCAATCCTCAATGCGGTCGCTGTCCGGTAGAATCGCTGTGTGGCGCACGGAAGCAACGGCGAGAACTCACGCTGCCCGCGCCACAGCGCTCACCACGTGTTCAAACCATCTGGCGATGTGCTTTGGTGATTCGAGATTCGAAGAATCGGGTGCTGTTGATCCAGCGCCGCGACGAAACCTTGATGGAGAATTTTTGGGAGTTTCCTCACTTCGACGCGCCTCGCCCCATATCGCAGGCTCAATTCACTCACAGAGTCCATCGACATTTGCACTCGCGCTTCCATTTCACTGTTGAAGCGCCCCGATGGATCTGCGCCTTCCGGCATACCATTACTTTTCGCCGCATTCAGGTGAATGCGTATCTCGCCGATCTTAACGGCTCGTTGTCCGAGTCAAAGCCAAGCCAAGCGGTATCGCGCTGGGTTCCAGACTCCGCGCTGAAAGAATTCCTCTTCGATACGGCCTCAATGCGAATTCTGACGGCCTATCGCGCCTGCCGATAGAAGTGGATCAAATCCGTGCTCACCGGCTTGATGCCTTGCTGTCGCATCAGGGTGATCACTTGTCCCCGGTGATAAGAGGAGTGATTCACCAGATGCTGGAACATCTGAACGTAGGTGTTGGTGTAGGCGTCTCCCTTGGTCGTCTTGATCGTGAGCGGATCCTGCAGCTTCTTGTCGTCCATGGTGGAGAGAAACTTGGCGAGGCCGCGTCCCACGTCCTCCCAAATGGATTTGAGATCGGCGAGCGATGCCACTTCTTCGGCCTTCAACAAAGTCGTCTCCGGCTTGCCGATCCACCGCGACAACCAAATTTTCTCGGCGCCCACGAGATGCGTCAGCGTGC
>CAZIDA010000607.1:0-2219 GCA_964537865.1 uncultured Acidobacteriota bacterium | reverse complement strand
GAACCACGACGATCAAAGACAGCGAATGCGTCCAGATCTCTTTCCCCACGTTTTTTGAGACCGTTGCCCAAGTGGCGCAGTAGGAATTCCTCTGTCTTGTAGGAAGGCTGTGATTCACGCCTGAGTTGCCGTGCTAGCCCATGTTTGCGATTAGGGGCGGTAATGCATTGAAAACAAAAATCCGGGTTCCGGGATGTGTCCCTATGTGACCATGCGCTGCCGCTTTCCAACGCCTGGATGCAGGTCCTTTATGCCTAAGGTTCTCAGGATTCCGGCGGCTTGGGCGCTTCCCTGAGTTACCGATTGTTTCCGCTGCCCATTCCCCAGGTCGATCTCCACCACCCGCACGGTTTTCAGCAGTTGCCAGGCTTGCTCGGAAGAGAGGTCGAGGCCCGACCACTTCAGCTTCTTCTCCAGGGCGCGGTCCAGGAGAAAGGCCAGGGACGCAACGAAGATGTGCGCTCGTACACGATGCACGGTCTGATGATAGATCGGCCGCATCTCCAGCACATCCTTAAGCCCAGAAAAGGCACGCTCGACTTCGCTGAGATCTTTGTAGACCGCGACGGCTTCGGGCGCCGAGAAATGTTGCTCTTCGGTCTGAAGGAGGTATTTCCCCTCCAGGGCTCGTTCGCGCGGCAGATGCGTTGGATGTTCGAAATAGTGGAACTTGCCGCCTGCAAGTTTCCAATCGTAGTAGCGGACTCCGTGGTTGCGAGCCAGGATGCGAGCGGCCGCCGCCCCGATTTTCTCCGGCGCTTTCAATTGCCCTTGCTCGACCCTTTGCTGGAGCCCGGCGAGTTCTTCCCGGACCCGGTCCATCGACCTCTCGCGTTGGCGACGTTCATACTCCTCGCGCTCTTCACTGTGCACCACAAAGACGCGCACCCCGGCTTGGTCCGAAGCGACTTCCTGCACCTGAGTCTTCGGCCCTTCCGACTTTTCCCGCGCCGCGATTCCTACCGGACACTCCTGCCAAGGGCCCGTGGCCCGCTCCAGGTAGCGGACGATCTCGGGTCGCCGGCGGCGCTGCAATCCCACCAGGTATCCCTGCCCCTGCGCCCGCAGCCGATCCAGATTATCGGAACTCACCATGCCCCGGTCCCCCACCAACACCACCCGCCGCAGTCCGAATCGGTCTTCCAGATCTTTAACCACACCCTCTACCGTGGAGTCATCCTTGCGATTGCCCTCAAACACGTGATGAGCAATCGGCCACCCGTCGATCATCACCACGCCCACCAACACTTGGGGGTTGCGCGGTTTCTCGTCGCGGCTGTGCCCGTACCGAGCCCAAGCCGTTGGACCGCGGCCTTCAAAATAGGTCGAGGTCAAGTCGTAGAACACCAGATCGACTTTTGACGAAAACAGATTCCGCAATCGCAGAAATAGCTCCTTCTCGATCTGCCGCTGGTGGCTGATCAAGCGGTCCAGCGTTCCATACCATTGCCGCAACTGCCGGTCCTTCACCCGCACCCGAGGCCGCCGGCTGCTCCGTCGCTCCGCCTCCTCGCGCCATTCCGGCCCCCAGCGCTGCCCGAAGCGATCGCAGACAAAGTCGGTTTCCAGCCAGCGCGCCAAGCCATGTTCGCTGGTCGGGGCGCACAGCCGATTCGTCACCAGGGCAAGGGCACGATCCGACAGCTCCGCCTTCCTTCCCCGGCCGTCGGCCAGCGCGTCCAGGATGGTTTCCAGGCCCAATTCTTTCCAGAGGTGGCGCGCCACCAGCATCACGCCCCAATCCCACGCTCCCAGAGCAACCGCCTCCGAGGGCGGAGCCTTCTCGGGTTTGTTCCCGTTGAGAATCTGCAGCAGGGTCTCGGCGTGAGGGGCAAGCAGGTCTTTACGCCCCAGGTTGCAGATGACGCGATGGCGAGGCTTGCCCTGGTTCCAGTAGGACTCAACCAGACGGATGTATTCGTCGACGCGACCGTCGGGGCGCTTGACTTTGGTGGTGCGCAGGAACATAGCGTGTCCCTATTCTCCTGCCCCGAATTATGCACATTATATCCATAAAGTCAAGCAAAAAGCACTTCATTCCCATGCTAGTGTGCCCCTATGAAAAACGCCAAATCAGGTATCCCTTGCTGATTCTATTTGGCTTATCAGAACCAGACCCCGCGAACTCCGCAAACATGGGCTAGGGTTATGGCTATGGTTTGCCGGGAACCGCTTCTGAGATACACTCAGGAGGGCAACTAACATGACACGAGAACTGC
>CAZIDA010000606.1:0-2220 GCA_964537865.1 uncultured Acidobacteriota bacterium | reverse complement strand
GAATGTCGTCAGGCACTTCCATACCCTCTCGTGCTTTGAAGTAGTCTTCGAGAAAGATAATCGCTCCGCGCACTGTCTGGCTGCGGCTGCGGCGCAGTGCTTGGCGAGCTATGTCCAGCGCTTCCGGAAGATCAAACAGGCGACCGGCAATGCCGAGAATCTCGAAAGATTGTCCACGCCGTACACCGGCAAAAGCGTCGCGTGGCCGCGCGTTGAAACGAAGGCATTCCAGGGCATAATCACGCAGCTCGGCAACGATTAATATGGACCGACGGAGGTCCGGACTTAGTGCGTCGGCTGCAGCGAGATCAGGAATTCGTGGCACGCCAGCCTCCTCAAGGACGCTGCAACAAGTCCAGGCAATGCCTTTCAAGGTGTCCATGATCTTCTGCTCGGCGACGGAACGGCCTGGGCCGGTCGCGTCGCGAATAGCGCGGGCAACGGCGATCAACTCCCGCACCTTCCCAATGTCACCGGCGAGCTCGTCGTCGAAACGCACCAGCTCCCAGGTGGCGTGGAAAAGATCCCCGGAACGATTCTCCCGCGCAACATCGGCAAGCGCCTCCCAGATATCGGCGATCAGCAGTTGAAACTTGCGGCGGCGTTTCATCTCCTCGCTATGCCTTAAATCCGTCCCGGCGTTTGAGAACGCGGCGGAGTTGGCTCTCTGTTGTCTTGGGCCACGGGAGCATCCGCAAGTGCTTGTTGATCGAGTCCCGATTGAAGACTTCGGGGTCGAAGGGGCGGCCCAGCCAGCCCAACATCGGCTCATGTTCCTCATGGCCCGGGTCGCGCAGGATTTTGAGCAGGTCCGCGTAGCCGCACACGCCGCCGCAATCCTCCGGCGGACAGGCGCGTGCGCCATCCAGGCATTCCGCACCCGGCGCCACCGCCGGATCGGCAGGCAGCATCTTTTCGACGGTGATGAAATGATCCCAGGAATCGCCAAAGTCATACTCGTAGACGAGCACGCTCTTCAGCTTGGGCGCAATCTTCTGGAGTGTGGCTTGACGCTCGTCGAAAATCTTCGGGTCGTCCTCAAATTCGTCGAGATCAAAACCGGGGTCGGAGTAAACGGTCCCTCCGGACGTGAACTGATGCAGGTGGCTGTTGGTCCAGCCCATCGCCACCTGGATGACAGCGTGCAGCCAACCGAGGTTCGCTTCGCCAGGCACCCGGAGTCGCCGCCAGATCGGTGGTTTGACATCGGCCAAAGTGATCTTCAAATGGTAGATGCTTCCACCTCCGGCGACCGGAAGGCGCGATTTAATGGGTGCGATCATTGGCGCGAAGATTACTCCGTTTGGCACGGGCCGGCAAGGTTGGGCTTCACTTGTCCTCCCCCATTACTTAGTGGCTGTCACCGAGCAATCATACCACTGCCAGTCTTAGATCAAGTCGGGTAGGTCCGCAGGCGGGATGAGCAGACGGATGGAGCGGGCCTCGCCGGGCGTTCGTTCGATGAGGCCGCGGGCTTCGAGCGTCAGGATCATCTGATGCACGGCGGGCGGCGAGGTCTGGAAGTATTGCTCGATTTCGGCCTCGGCGGGCGCCCGTCCGTGGATTTTGCCGTAGTAATAGATGAAAGCCAGATACTGGCCTTGCTTGTCCGTATAGGGTTTCTTCATTGTGCCGCCTCGAATCCGGGCGCTCCCCACGCCGCATTCACGAACTGTTCGCCGCGCGAGGTTTCCAATGGGCCGGGAGGAGTTCGCGGATTTGAGTGATCTTGGCGGACGGCAAGCGAGCCAGCACATCGGTGAGATAGTCCTGCGGGTTCAGGCCGCGCCGCCGGCAACTGATCAGGATGGAGTAGATCACCGCGCTACGCCATCCGGCCTCGGGATGGCCGATGAAGAGCCATCGCTTGCGGCCCACCGCCGTGGGGCGAATGTCGTTTTCCACCAGGTTATTGTCGATCTCGAAGCGTCCGTCCTGGAGATACCCGACCAGGGCGTCATACTCGTTCAGAAAATAATTCACCGCCTTGCCCAGCGTGCTTTTCGGCAACAGGCTCGGTTGTAATTTCACGGCGTGTTGCTTCATCGCCTCCCAGATTGCGGGCGCCTGCTCCTGGCGAAGCCGGTAGCGGCCGGCAGGACCAAGCGACCGGACTTGATCTTCCAGCCGATAGAGCAGGCGCATCTGGCGGATGAACCCAACCGCTTCCGGCAGCGATTCCTTCAGCGCCTGATAGAACAATCGTCTCGAGTGTGCGAG
>CAZIDA010000605.1:0-2225 GCA_964537865.1 uncultured Acidobacteriota bacterium | reverse complement strand
CTACAACACCTTCCGCGGGCCGGGCTTCTTCAACGCCGACTTTTCGCTGTTCAAGAGCTTTTCGATTACGGAAAGGGTGAAGGCGCAGTTGCAGTTCCAGTCGTTCAACGCCTTCAATATCGCTAACCTCGATCTGCCCAACGGCTGCGTAGACTGCTCAAACGGAGGCAGTATCACCAATATTGCCTACGGCTCGCAGATGCGCACCTGGCAGTTCGCGGCGCGCATTACGTTCTAGCCCGCTTTTCTCACCAATAAATTGAAAATCGGCCGTGAGCTGCGATTTGACCTCCGCAGAGTGGTTTTGGAGCGGCGCGGTCACACGAGGTTGACGACCCCGCTCATTTTCATCGCCTGATGGCCTGTAAGGGTCTCATTTTCCGTGCGGGCTCGACCGGCCTTGGCGCACTTCACCCTGTGGATGGATCTTCGAGACCAGCTTCGGGATCGAGCGCCTTGCTCAGCACCGCGAGGGGAGGGCGCGCAACCGGGCGTAGACCTGCGCGAACAGGTCCTGGTAAGGATAGCCTCCCGCCATCGACACCCATACCTTGCGCACCGTGATGCGAATCAGGGCTCCGATCTTCAGCAGCTTCAGCCGAATCGTTGAGCATTGCGCCTGCGCCAGGTCGGTGGCTTTTAATCCCAGCCGCCGCAGCGCCTCCATCAACATGTACGCCACCGAGGAGAAGTAAAGCCGGATCTGATTGCTGCGCAGCCACGCCGTCGAGGTGCGGTCGGCAAACAGCATGAGTTGTTCCTTGATCCGGTTCTCCATCTCGCCCCGGGCGCAATAGAGTTCTTCATACAAGCGGCGCGTTTCCCACCTCTCGGGGCTGAGCGAGGTCACCACGAAGCGAGGATTCGAGCCTTTCTCCAGATGTTCCGCTTTCGCCACCACCCGCCGCGCCCGCGACCAACTCTGCCGCGTCTGATACCAAAACTCCTTGAACACCCGCGCCGGCTGCCTTGTCTGCGCATACTCCGCCGCCGCTTGTTCCTGTTCGCTGGCGATGGCGGCCTTAAGCCGCTCGTTTTTCGCCAGCCCCAGCACGTAGTCCACCCCTTCCTGTTCACACCAACTCATCAGCTCTTCCCGGCAGAAGCCCGAGTCGCCGCGCAGCGTGATCTTGACTTGTGGCCAGACCCGCCGAATCTCGGCCACGATCCGCTTCACCTCTTCCACACATCCCGCCGAGGCATCGAGGTTCGAAGGCCGCAGCCGAGCGCACAGCAGATGATCTCCGCAAAAGATGTACAGCGGCAGATAGCAGTAATGCCCGTAGTAGCCATGGAAGAATCGCCCTTCCTGATTGCCATGTACCGGGTCGTCGGTCGCGTCCAGGTCGAGCACGATCTCCGAAGGCGGTGTCGGGTGGGCTTCCAGAAAAATCTTCACCAGCAGACGATCCACCGCCTCCAGTTCCAGCGCGATCTTCTTGTAGCGCTCGTCGTCTTCGACCTCGGCCTGGGTCAGTTCCAAGCGGTTCAGCGTGCTCTTGCCCGCTAAGGCCTTGCCCCGATCGCGGTCCCGCACCCGGCTCTCCCCGGTCGGATCTTCTTTCTCCGCCAGCACCGCCAGCAGCGGGTCCCGCCGCAGTTGGTCGTGGTCGTTCAGATCTTCATAGCCCAGCGCCAGCGCATAGACTCGCTGCGCCACGAGTTCCTGAACCGTGTGCTCGATCTGCTCTTCCGCTCGATGGTCCCGAAAGCAGGCCGCGAAACCCGCGATGATCCCCGTCCGCTTCTCCACCTCGCGCAGCAACAGCCCGCCCGCGTCCGTGGTGATCGCCCCGCCGTCAAACCGCCCCTCGACTTGGCGTCGAATCAGAGGATGAAATGGGAAGGATTTTTGGTTACACTGTGCTTGCAAAAGGCTGTCCTCCTTCGCTGGCGCAAGTTTTTCTCACACAAATACTTATGCCATGAAGCGACAGCCTTTTTCAATTTTTCGGTGAGACAAGCGGGCTAGGGAGCAAGCGGAGGGGGAACGCCCCCTTTCCCGAGCCGAAAGGCGAATCCGTGCAACCCGCTTCGCCGCAACGCGCCTCGACGACAACTCGGCACCTGCACCGCGCGCGCACGCACCAGGTCCTTCAGGACGCGCTCCGGGACTTCCTGCGCGAGGATTCGCTGACCGTTTCCGCTTCCATCGCCTACTACAGCATCCTCTCGCTTTTTCCCCTCATGCTCCTGTTCGTGGCCATGAGCGGAGTCTATATCGG
>CAZIDA010000604.1:0-2227 GCA_964537865.1 uncultured Acidobacteriota bacterium | reverse complement strand
TTTAATGAAGGTCAACGGTCTTCCGTGTACCACCGATATCCGGACTTCTGCTCCTGCGCCACCTCCTTAAGTTGCGCCACGCTGCGGCGCCGCTGCACGTTGGCGCACGCCACCATGAGCGCGTTGATGAACGCCATGGCGGCGACATACGAATCGGCGAACGAGAGTCGCTCGGAGGAAGTGACGAAGAAATATTCCGCAAACCGCGCCAGGGGAGAGACGAAGCTGTCGCTGATGCCGACGCACAGGGCTCCGTTCTCGTTGGCCTTCTTGAGGCCTTCGACGGTTTGCTGCAGGCCGCGGCCAAAACTGATGGCGATGACCAGATCCTGCTTGCGGGCCAGCCGCGCGCGGTGAATGATCTGGCCGGCGCTGATCGCCGCCGTGGAGTCGATCCCCAGCATGGCGAGGTTGTAGTCCAGAAACTGCACCAAGCTGCTGGACATATCGCCCCCGATGATCAAGATGCGTCGCGCCTCGTACAACTGCTTTGCCAACGCGATGACGCGGGACGGATCCAGGCTGTGGCGAAGCTGCTTCAAGTTGTCGAGATCGCGCTCGATGGAACGCTCAATCAGGCCGGCCACTCCATCTTTGAGCTTGGAGGCCTCCTGCATGGCGTCGAGGGAGGTGGAGAAAGCAATGGTGCGCTCGTGAAGGTAGCGCTGGAAATCGCGATACTGCTTGAACCCCATGGCCTGCACGGTTCGCAGCAGAGTGGACGGATCGCTGTTCAATTTTCGCGCCACGCCGCGTAGGCTCAGCAACACGTACGTGCGCGGCTCGCCCAGGACCGGTCGAATGATTTCACGCCGCCGCGGGGTGAGTCGTTCCATCATGCCGGCAATTCCGCTCGGCGCCGGCGCTCGCTCAGGTTTCGATTTGGTTTTCGGCATAGAGTCTTCTCAAGGTGGATAACGCGGGTTCGCTTTCAAAGCCGCAACAATTGTATCCCGGTTGTCAAGGCCTGTTTCGCGGCGGCCTGTCTTTCCTTCCTCCGCGATCTTTCCTTAATGCCCGTGTTCGGATGCGAGTCTCTTTTGTCAGGTCGACCGGATGAACGGGTCGAAGCGCGCCGCTGTGGCGCTTTCTTCGAGTCCGCCCGGCCCTTCCGGCGGCGATCCCGGCGACTGGAACTTATGAATCAATTGTCGCACGAGCCAAAGAGAGAAGGAGCGCGATGGGAACGGCTTGACAAGGTCCAAGCGGAGGAGTAGGGTGTACCCCGCGATGCGATTAGCAACAAGTGTTTCACTCCGGACGAAGTGGGATCGACGCCCCCTCCTGCGACGGATCGATGCGGCTGTTGGCATCTCCGAGTCCCGTCTTGGCTGTGCTTGGTTCCTGGATCCATAGAAGCCACCGTGGAGACGTGTTGAGTTCCTCACTCCTCCGAAGCGGCGCTAAGGCTTCGGTCATCCGTCCCGCGGGTGGTGGCGCCATCGTAATTCATTCCTTTAACACCTGGAGGAAAAATGCTTTTCAAGAAGAGCCCGTTCTGGATCGCAGCAGCGATTGTGGCGTTGATGTTTGCGACGGCGGTGATGCCCGCGGCCAACGCGCCGCGCTTTGAAATCTCTTACCCCTCATCCGCGCACGCTGGACCCATCACGGGCCGGCTCATCTTGGTGCTGGCGACAAAGGAAAGGCCGGAGCCTCGATTGACGGTGAGCCCTTTGGGCCCCGCCGTCTTTGGCGCCGATCTCAACCAACTGGCTCCCGGACAAGCGGCCGTCATCGATTCCGCGACGCTGGGATTTCCGAAGCGCAGCCTCTCGGAACTTCCCGCCGGCGACTATTACGCTCAGGCGATCATCGATGTCTACACGCAAACTACCCGATCCGACGGCCACACCATTTGGGTTCATCTGAACGACGGGCGAATGGAGTCATTCAACACGGCAGCGGGAAATCTGTACAGCGACGTCGAGCGCGTTCATCTCGGCGACGGCGGTACGCTCCAGCTCGAGGTGACGCATGTCATCCCTGCGAAACCTTGGCCTGCCGATACCGCCTGGGTCAAACATGTTCACATCCAGAGTAAGTTGCTGACAAAGTTCTGGGGACATCCGGTGTTCATTCATGCGACCGTGTTGCTGCCCAAAGATTACGATCAGCACCCCGACGTTTATTACCCGGCGATTTACACGATGATTCATCCCGTCCCATTTATGTTCAACCCGGATCCGACCAGCGCTCAGGGCGAAGCGGAGGTCAATAAAATCAC
>CAZIDA010000603.1:0-2234 GCA_964537865.1 uncultured Acidobacteriota bacterium | reverse complement strand
GAGTGTGCCCTAAAGAGCCAGAACTATCAAGAACTATTTTGACAAAGCACTAGGGAGGAAGAGGTCCAAAAGGCTCCGACGACACGCCGGTACAAAAAACTCGCCATCCCTCGGTCAAATGGCTAAACTGGCGGTTCGGAATCATTCACAGAACCCAACTTGGAGGGGAAATCTTTGCCGGGACTTTGTGCTGGTTCACGGATCGCTCGAGTTGGGATTTTTCTAAACCGAACCACACCTATGAAATTTATCGAACGGAGGAAATCATGGACTTGCAGTATCCCATCGGAAAATATGTGCCGGAGGAAAACTTGACGGAGGCGCGGCGGCAGCAGTTGATCGCCGACATCGCGGAAACACCGGCCAACCTGCGCGCGGCGGTGCGCGGCTTGTCGGAAGCGCAACTCGACACGCCCTATCGTCCCGGCGGCTGGACCGTGCGGCAGGTGGTTCACCATCTGCCCGACAGCCACGTGAACGCGTACGTTCGATTCAAATTCACGCTCACCGAAAGCGCGCCCGTCATCAAACCTTATCGCGAGGATCTGTGGGCGGAGTTCCCTGACGCCAAGAGCGCCCCGGCCGAACTCTCGCTGACGCTGCTCGACTGCTTGCATCAGCGCTTCGTGTTGCTGCTTCGGTCCATGAAGCCGGAAGATTTCCAGCGCCAGTTTACGCATTTGGAGTACGGTGTGTTGACGCTGGAGAAATATCTGGCACTCTATGCCTGGCACGGAAAGCATCATGTCGCGCACATCACCACCTTGCGCCGGCGAATGGGTTGGGCGTAAAGAAAAAGGCCGGTGATCTTTCGCTCGCGTTCTCACTCTCGGCGCGGTCGCTCATGGTCGCCGCGGCAGCTAATCAAGGGCATGAGAATATTTTAGGATTGGGATGATGGCAGCCCGATAGGGCGATAGTCCGCCAGATCTTTGGCGGATAGCCCCGCGCGTAAGCGTGGGGGTAGGCGAGGCAAAAGATCCTGAGCAGCCCCGGTTAACCGGGGCGACAGAAACCTATTTTCGGGGCAGAATTTAGCTCTGAAAAGAAATGCTTCATGCGCCGGTCGGCTTTCTCGCTGACCGGCATGTCGTTCCCACGGATGGATCGTTCACCAAAACCACTTACAGGAGTTGAAATCATGAAAAGACTTTTTCTGTCCGGCGCGCTTCTGCTCTTTGCGGCGACGGTCTCTCTTGCGGCGCCGCCGGCTAAAAAAACGGTCGCCGCCGTTCAAACTCCCGCCGTTTACAACATGCAGGAAGGATTTGTGGACGCGCACGGCGTGCTGATTTATTACATGGAGATCGGCCGCGGCGCTCCGCTAGTGATAGTTCACGGCGGCCCCGGCGCATCGCACGATTATTTTCTGCCGTACCTGCTTCCCCTGGCTCGGAAGAATCGTTTGATTTTCATCGACGAGCGCGGATCCGGTCGTTCGCAGAAGCTGCAAGATCCCAAAGGATACACCGTCGAAAACATGGTGGAGGACGTGGAAGCGGTCCGCCAAGCTCTGCACCTTGGAAAAATCAGTCTCCTTGGCCACTCCTACGGCGGCGTGCTCGCTCAGGCGTACGCGCTGAAGTATCAGAAGAACCTCTCGCATCTCATCTTGTGCAGCACTTTTCCCAGCACCCAGGAGATGAACGAGGTTTTTGTAAAGATGAAGGAGAAGATGTCGCCGGAGCTTCGCGAACGCATCGATAAAATGGAGAAGGCCGGTCTTTTCGGTCATGGCCCGGCGTACGAGAAGAACCGTTACACCCCCGCTTACATGATCGCGGCGTGGGGCGAAGGATATTTTCCGTACCTCTATCAAAATCATCCCGACCCCAATTACGATCCCATCGCCAACGGCGTGATGTCATGGGATCTGTACCGGGAGATGTGGGGATCGGACGGCGAATTCGTCATCGACGGAAATTTGAAATCCGTCGAATATGTCGACCGGCTCCACACCATCAAGACGCCGACGCTGATCACCGCCGGGGATCACGACGAGTGCGATCCCAGCTTGTCGCGACAAATGCATGAGAAGATCGCCGGCTCCAAGCTCGTGATCTTCCCGAAGAGCGGACACATGACCTTTGTCGATCAGCCCGACCTGTTCATCAAAACCATCGACGGTTTTCTGCATCCGGCGATTTAGGGAACCCCTTCAGGGTTCGTCTTCAGAGCCGGTCCCAAACCCAGTCCTCCGCGGAGGACTGGGCTATCAAAGGCGTCCCTATCAG
>CAZIDA010000602.1:0-2239 GCA_964537865.1 uncultured Acidobacteriota bacterium | reverse complement strand
ACTTAGTTGTCCAGCGCGGTTGGCTGACCGATTCGCAGCTTGTTGATGCCATCGCCATTGGTCAGGTGACGCCGGGACCGGTCTTTACGACGGCTACTTTCATTGGCTATCTCCTCGCGGGCACACGGGGCGCTGTGATCGCGACCATCGGCATCTTCCTCCCGGCCTTCCTGTTGGTTGCGGCCAGCGGGCCGCTTCTGCCCCGTATCCGGGAATCTCGCCTTGCTGGAGCTTTTCTCGACGGTGTCATCGTCGGGTCACTTGGACTGATGACGGTGGTGACTTGGCAATTGGGGCGGGCGTCGATCATCGATCCCGTGACAGCCATTCTCGCGGCGGCCTCTGCAGTGGCGTTGCTTAGGTTTCGGACGAATTCTGCTTGGCTTGTGTTGATCGGAGGACTTGCCGGATTGCTGGCTCACGTTCTGTAAAGTCGTTGAATCGCATTTTCCTTTGACACTGCAATTGAAAGACTGCGTCAGTTGACGCGGCAGTTGGAGAACGTCTGCATGATGATTTCAGTTTCGCCGTTGAAGTTGCGAACGAATCGAACGGAACCCGGGAGTGTGAAAGAAGGAGCGGCAGTCGGCGGAGGATAGCTGATGTCGTAAGAGAATTCCTTCACGCCTTTGGGAAGCTTGGTCTGTTGCACTTGAAGGCGAAGCAGACGACCGGTGGCGGCATCAATCCAGAACTGGCCTTTCATGCGCATGGGGACTTCCTTGCCTTGAATTAGAATTCTCCGCTCTTCCATTTGTTTGACCGTTTGAAAAGCGACGAGGAAAGCGGGACGGTCGTCCATTTTTTCTTTGCGGAGGAAGGTCTGGACATAGGCATCGCTGTGGTCCATTCCCAAGAACTCCGGCGCGGCGCTGAAGCTGTCCTTCGCCAACGCGGAATCGTCAAGCGTCGCGCCCGCAGCGGGCGGACCCGACTCCGATTTTGCGGCGTCGACCGGCGTGTGGGTCTCAATTAACTGCGCCTCTGAAGTGAACGAATCCGCGGCTTTCCTTTCTGCCGAGAAATGAAATGACCGCGTCGTCCGTGTGGGCGTTCCACCCTTCGCCGGAAAAACCTCCAAGGTGGCCGTCTCATCGCAAGCGGCTTGCCTCAGATTCAAACGCTGCGTGGTGAGTTGTTCCCCCAACTTCGAAAGCAGATTCGTGACCTTCTCCATTTCTTCTTCACCTTTTGGGGCTTGCGATTTGGCGGAGCCGATCATTTGTCCGGCGTTGATCGCCGGGCATAGCGCCACCATCGCCCCCGCGGAGAAAAGGAGAAAAATCCGGATCGCTCGATTGCATCGTCTCAAGGAATCTTCCATCGAAAGCATTCTGGAGCGCATTATAGGGAGATTAGATCGGATGGGTCAAGCCAAGAGGGGGTAGAATCATCAAGACAAAGTGGTCGCGTCGCGGGATGAACGGCGCGCGCGGGCGTTTGCCTGGCTTCCATGCCTGTGCTACCATTTTTTCGATTTTGATCTTGCATTCGAAAGCGGACGCATGAAATTCAAGCTCGCCCTCGCACAGATCAGTTCAGCGTTGGGAAATCTCGAAGCCAACACCAAGAAGCACGTCGAGATGATGAAGCGCGCTTCTGTTGAAGGCGCGCACTTGGTGATCTTCCCGGAGCTATCTTTGTCGGGATATCTGTTGAAAGATTTGACGCCGGACTTGGCGCTTGACCCCGAATGCTCCGCCGAACTGAAGCGCTTGGCAAACCAGGAGAGCGGCGCGGCGTCCGTGGTCGGCTTCGTGGAGCAATCCCAAGATTACCGTTTCTACAATTCCGTGGCCTATCTCGACGGCGGGCGGGTTCATCAAGTTCATCGCAAAGTCTATCTTCCGACTTATGGGATGTTCGATGAGAAGCGCTTCTTCGCCTCCGGCGACACGTTGCGGACGGTGGATTCACGCTGGGGAAAACTCGGTCTCCTGATCTGCGAAGACATCTGGCATTTTTCCACGACCTACTTGTTGGCGCACCAGGGCGCGCTGATGATCATTGCGCCGAGCGCCGGACCCACGCGCGGCGTCCGCGGCGGTGAGGCGCTCGGCAGCGCCGCCAGTTGGGAGTTGCTGGCGCGCTCCATCGCGCAATTCAACACCGTTTTCTTTGTCACGGTGAATCGCGTGGGCTTTGAAGACGGCATGAACTTTTTCGGCGGCTCGTTGGCCGTCGATCCTTATGGAAACGTGATCGCCCGCGGAAAAACTTTCGATGAAGACTTGATTGT
>CAZIDA010000601.1:0-2240 GCA_964537865.1 uncultured Acidobacteriota bacterium | reverse complement strand
GTCTTGATTTCCTCCTCGGAAGACTCGCGCGTGACGCCCAACAGATCGTAATACGATCCGTGCGTCAGCAGATAGCTGCGCTCTTCGATCTCCCGTTTGACCGTCAGCCAGTCGGTCGCGCCCGCCGGTGGCGCCCAGGGTTTGCGGCGAGTTCCGGAACTCGCTTTGGATTCCGAAGAAGCAGTCTTGGGAGCGTCGGGTACTGAGAAAGCCGGCCGCGGAGGCGCTCCGGTGGGTTCGATGACAGAAAGAAGATAGAGCGCGTAGAAGTAACGGAGCGTCTCCTCTTCTTTGAACGGCGAAATCGTCAGCAGATCCGCGCAGGTCAGGGGCGCCTCAAAGCGAGAAAGCAGGAAGACCTCATTCGGCGTCAACCATCCCACGTGATCTTCCAGAGTGTTCACTCCGGCGCTGACAAACCGCAGATCCGAGCGCACCCAGCGATCCCGCAGCGCCGTCAAGTCCTTCGTGGCGCGGGCAATTTGCGCCAGCACGCGCCGGAGCGGGAGTTCCATCAGCCACGATTCTGGCGAAGGGGTTTCTTGAGTTTCCGTGAAGGAGTGCTCGAAGTTGCGGCGCTCGGCCAATGCCGTCAAGAACTTTTCCACGAACGATTCAGCGTTGGGTTTGAGAAGATCCGGGGAAGGAAGTGGTAGCGCCGTCGCCGCACGAATCGTTCCCAGCAGGCAGAACATCCGCCAGGACTGCGCTCCTTCTTGGATTTGAAGCACCCCGCCCTTGGCGTCGCGGGCGATGGTTCGCAGGGATTCCGTGAAATGGCTCTTGTCGGCTAAGGCTTCTGTGGACATCGGCGTCCCGATGAAATGAAATGACCTCGCCGGATGTTAGCACAGCGGCAAATTGATTGTAAATTTGAGCGGTCTTGAAACGAGAAGCGAGGGATTTGACTTCACCGGACCTTTCGGCTAGAGTCCCTGCAACTCACTCGAGGTTGATTCATGAGCATTTATTGCGTAACGGGCGGCGCGGGATTCATTGGCTCAAATTTGGTCGAGCGGTTGGCGCAGCGCGGCGATCACGTCCGCGTGGTTGATAATTTGGCCACCGGGCGCTTGGAGAATCTGGAATCGTGTCGGCGGCAGATTGAATTCATCGAGGCGGATGTTTGTGAGACCGATCGGATGCGCGAGATTTTTTCAGGCGTGGACGTGGTGTTTCACGAAGCCGCCATTCCCTCGGTGCAAAAATCGATTTTAGATCCGGAGCGCTCCAATCACTCCAATATCACGGGAACCCTGGCGATGCTGGTGGCGGCGCGGGACGCCAAGGTCCGACGCGTCGTTTTGGCGGCGTCTTCTTCAGTGTATGGGGAGACCGCGGTGTTGCCGAAGACGGAATCGATGACGCCACAGCCCATTTCGCCCTACGGCGTCATGAAGATGGTTTCCGAACTTTACGCTCAAATGTTCACGCGGTTCTACGGCCTGGAGACGATCGCTTTGCGATACTTCAACGTTTTCGGACCGCGACAGGATCCCTCCTCGGAATATTCCGGCGTCCTTTCCAAATTCATCACCGCCAAGCTGCAGGGCCGTTCCCCGGTGATTTACGGCGACGGCGAGCAGTCCCGAGATTTTACCTATGTGGACAACGTGGTGAACGCCAATCTTCTGGCGGCGGAAGCCTCGGAAGGAATCGGCCAGGTCATCAATGTTGCCACGGGCCGCCGCTATTCGCTGAATGAAACGGTGAAGATTCTCGACAAAATTTTCGGCGCGACGGCGAACGCTGTTTATGAACCGCCGCGAGTTGGCGACATCAAACATTCTCAAGCCGACATCAGCCGGGCGCGAGCGTGGCTGAAATACCAGCCCAGCGTCGATTTTGAGACCGGGCTTCGCCGCACGGTGGAATGGTACCGGTCGCGCGTCCCTCGATCCGTGGCCCAATAATTTCATTGAAGAGAAATTCGAAGAGCCGGATTCTCCTCCACATAGCAGGTCGTCTGAATCTTATTTTCTGATCCGTTGCTCATGGGTGGTCGGCGCAGCCCAGGACATGAAGATTTTTCGCTTACCGGCAAGACCATTCAACGCAGAGAGACGCTGAGGACGCAGAGCTGGCGCAGAGAAACCTTGGCTATTTTCGGAGCAGTCTCTCATGCGCCGATGAATTGGGGCGCCCAAGGGCATGAAGATGTCCGAAGGTACTTCAACCGACAGTTTTCTTGTCCCTGAAAGAGTCTGTGTGAAAACTCAAAAACCGAGAAAATCTCGACA
>CAZIDA010000600.1:0-2244 GCA_964537865.1 uncultured Acidobacteriota bacterium | reverse complement strand
CTGATGTACGAGCGCGCCGTAAGCGCCGCGCTCGTACATCAGCGTGCTGATCGCCACATTCCAGCCGTCGTTTACCTTGCCGAGGACGTTTTCGACGGGCACGCGCAGGTCGCTGAAAAACATTTCGCTAAATTCACTTTCACCGGTCATCTGCCGCAGCGGCCGCACGTCGACGCCGGGCGATTTCATATGGACCAACAGAACCGTGAGTCCTTTGTGCTTCGGCGCGTTGGTGTCGGTGCGCGCCACCAATTCGCACCAGTCGCCCACCCAGCCGTAGCTCGCCCACACTTTCTGTCCGTTCACGACGTAATGATCGCCGTCGAGACGCGCGAAGGTCTGCAGGTTCGCGAGGTCGGAGCCGGCGTTGGGCTCGGAAAAACCTTGGCACCAAATTTCCTCAGCGCTGAGAATTTTGGGGATGAAGCGCGCTCTTTGCTCCGCCGTGCCGAAGGCGATGATGGTGGGACCGATCAATCCCAAGCCCAGCGCGTTGGCCATGGGCGGCGCTTCAGCCCGCGCCATCTCTTCCCAGAAAATCGCCTGCTGCATCAAGGAGGCGCTGCGTCCGCCATACTCTTTTGGCCAGGAAACCGCCGCCCATCCTCCTTCGTAGAGCTTCCGTTGCCAAGTCCTCAGATATGGAAACATCTGTTCCATGGGCTTCTCGCGCCACTCGCTCCAATCGCTCGGAACGTGGGCGGCGAGCCAAGCGCGCAATTCGTCGCGAAACGCCTGCTCTTCCGATGTCAGGTTAAGATCCATTCAGAAAGCTCCTTCCTCACGCATCGCCGATCACGACTCACAGAACGCCATTTTTATTTCTCTATTCCGGAGAAACCTTTCCCTTGGTCTCGGCGGGCTTCGATGCGGTCGCGCCCCGGCGTTGCCAGTATTTCTTTCGCAACTCTCGCTTGACGACTTTTCCGGTTCCGGTCTTGGGTAAGCTGTCGACAAATTCAATCGTGTTTGGACATTTGTAATGCGCCAAATGGGCGCGACAGAATTCGATCAGTTCAGCTTCTTCCACTGAAGCGCTGGGCTTCAATACCACCAAGGCGGCGGGCACTTCGCCCCACTTGTCGTCAGGCACGGGGATGACCGCGGCCTCGAGGACAGCGGGATGGCCCAAGATCGCTTTCTCGACTTCCAGCGACGAAATCGTTTCGCCGCCGCTGACGATGACGTCTTTCTTGCGATCGACGATCAGAATGTATCCAACCTCATTCCATGTCGCCATGTCGCCGGTGTGAAACCAACCACCGCGCATGACCTCTTCGGTCGACTCGGGCTGTTTCCAATAACCCGCCATCACTCCGTCGCCTCGCGCGATGATTTCTCCAATCGCTTTTCCGTCTCGCGCCACGTCGCGATCGTTCATGTCCACGACCCGAAGTTCCACGCCGGGGATGGCGTATCCCGTCATGGCCTGCCCTTCATAACGCTGCTCCCCTTCCCACGAGAGGCCGGATTTCATGGGAGATACGGACAACACCGGCGCGGTTTCCGTCAATCCGTATCCGGAGACGCACAGGCAGCCGAGCTTTTCCTCGACCTCGCGCACCAACGTCGGCGACGAAGCCGCTCCACCGATGGTGACTCGATGCAGGCTGCTCAAATCATGCTTCCCGCGCTCCGGTGAATTCACCAACACGGTCGCCATGATCGGCACCAGGCCGCACGAATGCACGCGCTCCTGCTCGATCAATCTGAAAATGTCCGCCGGATCAAATTTCTGAACCATGACGTGTTTGCCGCCCAGCAGCGTGAGGTAGTGGGCCACGCCCCAGCCGTTGGCGTGAAAGAGCGGAATGGTGTGCAGCTCCACAGGCTCCGGTTCGATGGGCAACGCCAGGCAAGCGTGCAGCGCGTGAAGGGAGACGTTGCGATGGGTCAACATCACGCCCTTGGGATTGGCGCTGGTGCCGCTGGTGTAAAAAAGTTCGGCCAATCCGTTTTCGTCGATCTCCATCACGTCGGCACGAAGCGGCGCGGCATCGGAGAGGAGCGATTCATAATTGCGCGGCGAGAGCCAGTCAGCATGCGGCGAATCGTCGAGCCGATAAAATCGTTCCACCGTGCGAAGACTTCGTCGAAACAAATCGACCAAACCGAGAAATTGCTTTTCAACGAAAAGAAATCTTGCTCCGGCATCGTTCAAGATGAACGCCAGCTCTTGCGGCGACAGCCGGATGTTGAGCGGGAGCAGCACGGCGCCGGCCTCGAGCACGCCGTAGTAAGCTT
>CAZIDA010000599.1:0-2248 GCA_964537865.1 uncultured Acidobacteriota bacterium | reverse complement strand
CTGCTGCAATTTTTGTCCCTGCTTTTTACCAACCCTTGCGTAATTTGGGTTAAAGCGCTGTTTGTAACATATGTTCTCGCCACGACTTTGCCCGTTTGGGGTACCTGGAGAGAGGAACCTGCAAGTCGCTGGACGCTCTATTGTGCGTCCAGCGCTTACTTTCTGGTGTTAGTGAGTTTAATTATCTTCTCACGAATTCTGAAGTGTTCTTAGCCGAGGGTCTCAAGACACAGGTGTTTCCAGACTCTCGATTTGTCGGGCGATGCGTCCAATTTCATTATCCCGACATGACGTCATCGCAGACATGCTAAAAACGCGTGCCTGCGGCACCCGTCAAAGATCTGATCACACGCTCTTTGAAGCGAGGGGAGATACATCATGAGCAGAAAGACAGCAGGCTTTATTTTTCTCGGCGTTTGTATCATTCTGGCAGTGCTGCTTCTCACCAAGGTGATCACACCGATCGTCAGTGGATGTATTTTCGCTGTGGCTTTGGTGGCATATGGACTGGTGTCGCGCGATTCGGCCAAGAAATCATCCGGGCTTGTAGAAGACAACACGAAGCCTACTCAACGAGGCGATGCAGCGCACCCCGCCCGGCGCGCGGGATCAGAGGGCGACGAATAGGAGACCACAAAGAATGCGTACGGGCAGGAAGACGATCGAACTGCGTGGCATTTATGATCGCGTCGCGAAGCACTACGACCTTCAACATGCCTTCTTAACCTGGAAATCCGATCAGCGGGGGCGAGAGCTCCTGGTTGAGAAGGCTGTCAGCGTCGGCGACCACGTCCTGGATTGCGGCGCCGGGACGGGAACCACCGCTCTCTTAGCGGCCCAAAAGATCGGGCCCAGCGGAGAAGTCGTACTGTTGGATGTGAGCGAGGACATGCTGAAGGTCGCCAAAGAAAAAGCGACGCAAGCGAACCTGAGAGACCGGCTCGAAATCGAAGTCGGAGATATGTTGCATTTGCCGTTTGAAGACGACCGCTTCAATGCCGTGCTTTCGACTTACAGTCTGTGTCCGCTTTATGATCCGGCCCAAGGAGCACGGGAGCTGTATCGAGTGACCAACTCCGGCGGACGAATCGGCGTCGCTCATTCGACGGAACCCGCCGCCCCGTGGGTGAAATGGCTGGCCGATAAGGTGGAGCGCATGGTTTGGCGCTTTCCATCAATCTCCCTGGGATGCCGGCCTGTATCGGTCCTGCCGACACTTGAAAGTCTTGGCTGCAAAACAACCTTCAGAAGACAGATCGGAGTGCCGCTGTGGCCGTTTCTCGTCTTCGTGGTAGAAAAACCGAGAACCTAATCCGCTGTCGTACAAGGATCATGTGACGAGCTCGCATGAGACAGCGCTCAATTCACATCATCACATCCACTTGAGGAACTCTTCCATGAAAACCATTTTGATCGTCACCTTGTTCGTCTTCTTGATGGCTTCTCCCCTGTGGGCGCAGCAGCCCACGCTGCGCGACCCGCTCCTCGATCATTTGACCGGGAACTGGATTCTGCGCGGACAGCTTGCGGGAAAAGAGACGGTGCATGACGTCACGGCGGCGTGGGTGCTGAATCACCAATTCGTCCGAATCCACGAAGTCTCGCGCGAGAAGAACACGAGCGGCCAGCCGGAGTATCAAGCGGATGTTTATGTCGGTTGGAACCAAGCGAGCAAAGAATATGGTTGCGTGTGGCTCGACGTTTGGGGGAGCGTGACGCCTCAGTCCATCGGCCGCGCCAAACCCGGCGGCGATGAGATTCCGTTTCTCTTCCGGGATAAGAACGACAAGGTTGTGTTCCATACCACCTTCATCTATAACAAAGCCTCCGACACGTGGCAGTGGGTGATGGATAATGATGAGGCTGGCAAGTTGGAGCCCTTCGCGCGATTGAAGCTTACACGAAAGTAGAAAATGGGCGCCGCAAATATCGTGCTCACTGCGATGTCGGCGATGGGCGGTACGTTCAATCCCATTTTCCAGATGCGCGGTCATCGCAGACATGCCAAGAACGCATGTCTGCGCCACCCGTGAGGCAAACTCGAAATGCCAATCACATTTTTCAAATCGTCCGGTGATTTTCGCAAGTGGCTTGAAAAGCATCACGCCACCGCCGCGGAGTTGTGGGTTGGCTTTAACAAGAGGGACTCGGGGAGGCCGAGCATCACCTGGCCCGAGTCGGTGGACGAGGCGTTGTGTTTTGGCTGGATCGATGGATTGCGGAAAAGCCTCGACGATTTGAGTTACAC
>CAZIDA010000598.1:0-2251 GCA_964537865.1 uncultured Acidobacteriota bacterium | reverse complement strand
AAGAAAGAGAATCATTACGTCGTGGCCATCATCGGCGACGGCGGATTGACCGGCGGCGTGGCGCTGGAAGGTTTGAATCAGGCCGGATATTTGCGCCGCAAGATGCTGATCATTCTCAACGACAACGAGATGTCGATCTCGCCCAACATCGGCGCCATCCCCGGATATTTGAACCGTATTGTGCAGGGGCAAACGTACATGCGCTTCAAGCGGGAAGTGGAGCGCATGGTTTCGTCGGTGCCGCACATCGGCCCGCGCATCTTCAAGTTGGTCAAAGAAACTGTGGATGCCATGAAAACGTTCATGGTGCCGGGTCTTCTGTTCCATGAGTTGGGATTCGATTACATCGGGCCGCTCAACGGCCACAGCATCCCTGTCTTGGTGGAGACGCTTCAGAAGATCAAGAACAACGAGAGTCCGACCCTACTTCACATTGTGACGAGAAAGGGAAAAGGATACGAGCCGGCGGAAGCGGCCCGAGACAAATATCACGGTGTCACGCCCTTCGATCCCGAAACCGGCGAGATGAAAAAATCGCCGGGCGGGCCGCCCACCTATACTTCCGTCTTCAGCGACACTCTGATTGAGATTGCGAAGAAGGATCCCCAAGTGGTGGCCATCACCGCCGCGATGCTCGAAGGAACCGGGCTCGAAAAATTCAAACTTCAATATCCGCAACGTTGCTTCGACGTGGGAATCGCGGAGCAGCATGCCCTGACGTTTGCCTGCGGGCTGGCGACGCAAGGAATGAAGCCGGTATGCGCCATCTACTCGACGTTTCTGCAGCGCGCCTACGATCAGATTTATCACGACCTCTGTTTGATGGATTTACCGGTGACGCTGGCGATGGATCGCGCGGGGATTGTCGGCGCCGATGGGCCGACGCATCACGGCCTGTTTGACATCGCGTATTTGCGGACGCTGCCCAACATCATGCTGATGGCGCCCAAGGATGAGGCCGAGCTGCGCCACATGATTTACACCGCCGTCAACTTGGGACATCCCGTGGCGGTGCGCTATCCCCGGGGAAATGGCGCGGGCGCGCCGCTCGACGAGCCGTTGCGCGCATTGGAAATCGGCAAGGCCGAAGTCATTCACGATGGCGGCGACGTGGCCATCGTCAGCTACGGCGTCATCACGCAAGCCGCGCTCCAGGCCGCTCAGAAACTCGAGGAGCAAGGCATTCGCTGCACGGTGATCAATGCGCGATGGGCCAAGCCGCTCGACGAGGAATTGCTCTCGATTCTGGCCAGCGAAAAGCAATTTATCGTGACCGTCGAAGAGGGCGCGGTGATGGGAGGCTTTGGCAGCGCGGTGGCGGAATTGTACGCGGAGCGGCGCCTGACGCATGTGCGCCTTCTGCGCATCGGCGTCCCCGATCGCGTCATTCCGCATGGAGCGCCGAACTTGCTCAACGCCAAGTTCGGGTTGGACACCGATGGTCTCTTCGAGCGAATCAAAGCGTTCGTGAGCGAGGAACCTTTGCGCGCTCCCTCGCGAGTCCGCTTGCGTTCCAAAAACTGACTCGTCTTCCACTTCAATTCAACGCCCCTTCCTCCTTCCGCAGGATATGAAAAAGCGCATCGATAAACTCTTGGTGGAACGAAATCTCGCGGCCTCGCGCGAAAAGGCGCAGGCCCTGATCTTGGCCGGACAAGTCGTGGCCAATGATCGGCGCATCGAGAAGTGCGGCGAGTGGGTGGACGACTCGAGCGAGATTCGGCTCAAGGGCGAGGCGATCAAATACGTCAGCCGCGGCGGATTGAAGCTGGAAGCGGCGTTGGATTTCTTCGGCGTCTCCGTGGAGGGGCGTGTCTGCCTCGACGTCGGCGCGTCCACCGGCGGTTTCACCGACTGCCTGTTGCAACGCGGAGCGGAACGCGTGTTTGCGCTGGACGTGGGAACGAATCAGCTCGACTGGAAGCTCCGCCGCGATCCCCGCGTCATTTCGCTCGAACACGTGAATGCGCGTCAGTTGGACTTCACCCTCATCGGGCGCCAAGTCGATTGCATCGTCGCCGATGTTTCTTTCATCTCCCTGGAATTGATTCTCCCTTCGTTGATTCAATTCTGCATGCCGGCGACGGAGCTGCTTCTGCTGGTGAAGCCGCAGTTTGAAGTGGGGAAGGGCGAGGTGGGCAAAGGCGGCATCGTGCGCGATCCGAAATTGCAGGCGCAAGCCGTCGACAAGATCCGGCGCGCCGCCGAGAAGTGTGGATTCGAATTCAAAGGTAGCGTAGAATCGCCCATC
>CAZIDA010000597.1:0-2253 GCA_964537865.1 uncultured Acidobacteriota bacterium | reverse complement strand
GAACGTATGCAGCTCGGGCCGGAGGAGACAGGCTCACTGGGGGATCGACTTGCGACCGATATTGCCGGCGGGCAGCGCCTGGGACTAAAAACGATTTTGGTTCTCAGCGGAGTTTCCACCCCGGCCGAACTAGCCTCTAGCCCAATCCAACCAACCTGGGTGTTCGCTGGAATTGAGGAACTGGCCCAGGCGCTCTAGATGCGGTCTGCATCGCGCTGCCGAAGAGCAACCGCTTGAATATATGATTGATGCATCCTTACGTGCCGATCAAATCAGGTCAGTATTCAGGTCAATGAAGGCCATCATTTACGTAGCCAGCTTGTCTGCCCAATTTCCTGTTCGAAGGCATCGCAAAACTGATGCATGGAAGCCATGATCGTTTCGAGCGTATCGGCCTCCGATAAGTCGGCAAGAAGGGAATAATGCAGGTGGTTGGAATCCTTAGGATCTGAAAACAACTCAAGGCGGGCACGCAGTCCGGGGAAGCGCAATAAGGCCTCCCGCAGCTTGGTGCCTCTATCGAAGAGTGTTTCGCTTAACCCGGAAGGGCTGCTGTAGATGCGGAAGCGATTGACGAAGGCGATCACGTCGCTCTCTTCTAACCAGTCCCCAAAGATTTGCAGGCTATCTCGCCGCGGGTTCTTCACGCTCATGCGAATCCGAAGCGCGTTTTCTTCGTTCGCCGTACCGATTGCAAACCAGCGGTCGTTGTAGACGCCGCTGATGACGTGCACCTGCTGAGGGGTATAGTGCAATCCCCTCCGGCGTGCCCAGTCAGCCAATGCCGAGCCAAAATCGCGCTCTTTGGGCGGCGGAATGAGTGACCAGTTCTGATTGCTGGCTATAATAAACAGGGCCGGGATGATGAACGCAAATGCCAAGAGGAAAAGGCTCGTAGGCATACCAAGATTGCTATCCATTTTCAAAGCCTACCGCCATGAAGATCGGGCCCGTTGTGTAGGCGGGCCGTGATGGGCCAAGGTTTTTTGTAGATTCCATCAAGCGTGTCCTTATGGGTTTATTCGTACGACAAGGGTCGGGATTGTACAATAGAATTTAGAGTAGAAGATTAGAAAAACTTCATCATAAGAGGCGAACAAGGAACTGGAGGATGCTTAGGCTGGCTACTTGCGCCATCCACCTGCTAGTCAAATACCTTATCCATAAGTTCTGTGCCACATTCAGCTCTTGGGTATAATCTCAATTGCGCTTCCCCCAATTGCTCACATTCAAGGAGAACAATCCATGCCCTTCATCCGCACTGTTCCGCCAGAAAATGCCACTGGCATTCTCAAAGAAATCTACGACGAGCAAATTAAGAAACTCGGTTATATTCCGAACTACCATAAGACATTCAGCCTTCGGCCTGAAGCAAGTCTGGCTTGGCGCAATCTGCAAAGCACGATCCGATCAAAGATGCGCTTACGCCGCTTCGAAATGGTGACGTTTGCAGCCGCACTTGCTTTGAAATGTACCTACTGACTGTTCGCTCACGGAGCGGTGCTCCGCAAGAGCTTCTTCAATGCAGAACAACTCATCGCAATCGCCAATGACTATCATAACGCTGGCCTTGATCCTGCTGAAGTAGCAATGATGTCTTTTGCCGAGAAAGTCATCCTCGACCAGCACAGCATTGTTCAGCAAGATGTTGACGAATTGCGCAATCACGGTTTTTCAGACGACGAGATTCTCGATATTGTTCTGGCAGCTTCGGCGCGGGCGTTCTACACCAAAGTGCTCGATTCGCTGGGCGCCGAGCCGGACGAAGCCTACCTGGACCTGGAGCCGGAATTACGAGCCGCCTTGGCAAAGGGGAGGCCGTTCAATCAGAGCTAGGAATTGGGTTTTCTGGATTGGCCGCGCGAACGGAGTCCCAGCCTTTTTATGCTTGGCGTTTAATCTCATATGAGTGTGTTCCAATTATTGGACCCGAGACAAGCTCTCAAAATCGGCTTCTGACGGCTTACTGCAACCAAAAAACATGTCCGATAGTGTTCATCCCTGTCCATGCGGCTGGTTTTCTGACCCACAGAAAGCCTGTAAGTATGCTCCCGCTGTCGTTACCAAATACCAAAAACGTATCTCTGGTCCCCCACTCGATCGAATTGATATTCACATTGAAGTGCCGCGTGTGGATTATCAAAAGTTGAGTAGTGACCGCTTGGGTGAATCATCAGAGACAATTCGTTGCCGTGTCGAAGCGGCTCGTCAGAGGCAGCGCGAACGATTCTCAACAATGAAATCAACGAATGT
>CAZIDA010000596.1:0-2256 GCA_964537865.1 uncultured Acidobacteriota bacterium | reverse complement strand
GGTGCAGACGAACCGGAGAATCATAGGAGGGAATGGGCGCGAATGCAAAGGGAATTCCCGGCGCGGCCAGGGCTATCCAAATCCTCAAATTTCGCGGATAATGCCCCGCGGAAGTGGATTGGGTCTGGTGATCTGCCTGGTCTTCAAAACCAGTGGGACGCTGCCGCAGGGCAGGGTTCGGTGGGTTCGATTCCCACACACTTCCGCCAAGATTTGGAGTGCGCCGAATTTTGAGTGCGCTCCGCCTAGGCGGACGGCGCTTTGGATTGGCCTTTGGCCGGGATGACAACGCAGCAACGTCTTGACCCACCGGATGAAAAGCGGTGGCGCTGCCCCCGCAGTCCAAAAAAAATCTAGCTCCTGATAAAAACTCTGAGAATGTAATAGGTGATTGCGGCGACGAGCGCCGAGCACGGAATCGTCAAAATCCACGCCCAAATAATTTGAGTGGCCACCCCCCATCGGACGGCCGAGAGTCGTCGCGTTGTTCCCACACCCATGATGGCGCCGGTGATGGTATGCGTGGTCGACACCGGAATGCCCAAATAAGAATTCCCAAACAGGGTCACGGCGGCGGCCGTTTCCGCGCAAAAACCGCCCACGGGCTTTAGCTTGGTAATCTTGGAACCCATCGTTCTGACAATCCGCCATCCTCCCGAAAGTGTCCCCAGCGCGATGGCGGCATGGCAGGCCAGGATCATCCACAAATCCACGTGAATATCGGCGCTCATATGTTTGACCTTTGTTTCATACGTGAACACCAGCACCGCGATGATCCCCATGGTCTTCTGAGCGTCATTGCCGCCATGTCCCAGACTGTACAGGCCGGCGGAGACCAGTTGCAGCTTTCGAAAATACTTATCCACTCGCCCCGGAATGGAGTTCCGGAGCATCCATGACACCGCGGTCATGAGGATCAAACCAATAATGAGTCCAATCACCGGAGAGAGGAACATAGAGATGACGGTTTTTGTCCATCCTGAATAAATGACCGCGGTAAAACCCACTTTCGCGATGGCTGCTCCGGCGTAGCCGCCGATCAGCGCATGCGACGAACTGGTGGGGAGTCCGTAATACCAGGTGATGATGTCCCAAGCGATGGCGCCGACGAGGCCCGCGAGCAGCACGTATTCCGTCACCGCGCGAGGATCGATCAGACCTTTGCCGATTGTCTTGGCTACATTCAGGGGAAAAACGAATGCCGCGACGAAATTAAAGAAGGCCGCCCACAGGACCGCCAAGCCGGGCGTCAACACGCGCGTCGAAACGACCGTGGCGATGGAATTGGCGGCGTCGTGGAAGCCGTTGAAGAAATCAAAAATCAAAGCGACGACAACGATTCCGATCAGCAGCAGCAACATGGGATTAGGCATTCTTCACGACCACGCCTTCAATGACGTTCGCCACGTCTTCACACTTGTCGATGGCCTTTTCCAACACCTCGTAAATCTCTTTCCACTTGATGACGTAGAACGGATCCTTGCCGTCATCGAACAGGCGCGCAATGGCGATGCGGCTGACGCGGTCGCCTTCGTTTTCCAGGCGGTTGATCTCAATGCAATGCTCGATGATGTGATCGTGCTTCTCCAAAACCGCCAGCGCCTTCACCAGAACTTGCACGGATTCTTGAATCAATTCAGCGAGGCGCACAGCGTCGTCGGTGGGCCGCTCGATTTTGTAAATCATCATGCGACTGGACACGGCATCGATCATGTCGAGCACGTCGTCGAGCTTGCTCGCCAACTCGTGAATGTCTTCGCGGTCGATAGGTGTGATGAAGGTCTTGTTGAGCCGCGTGATCAGATCGTGCGTCATCTGATCGCCCAAATGCTCGCAGTCCTTGATGGCGCGAACCCGCTCCGGGACGTTATCGTAAAGTCGTAAGAGTTCGACCAACTGATTCGAGGCGCGCTCAATGTTCTTCGCCATGTCGACAAACAAATCGAAGAACTTCGCTTCCCGTGGAAGGATCCTTAACATGGTCCTGGTTCTCCTCAGATAATCAAACGGCAAGTCATGCCGGCCGGTAGGTGTGCGGGCGCTTTCTCTCGCCTCCAAAAAACTGCGCCCTGAAAAAAATTCCAGTCACTATCGCAAGAAAAACAGATTATGACAAGATGCAAAAGAGGTGAAGGAAGCCTCGATTCGCAAGGGGCCTTGATTCTGAGCGAGTAAGAATGGTAGCGATGCTGAATCCGCCACAGCGGACGAAGGCAGCGGCTTTTGCGAGATGTTGATTAAACGGAGCTGATAGGG
>CAZIDA010000595.1:0-2256 GCA_964537865.1 uncultured Acidobacteriota bacterium | reverse complement strand
CTTTTTTACCTTGAACCGGAGGAGTTGCGCGAGATCGGAGCTTTTATTCGGAAGCGACTCCAAGGGAATCAGAAAAACGCGCGCGGCCGAATCGGGAACCAGCAAGATCACTTCCTTGCGCGAAACGCCGCTTCGCTGCAAGGCTTGCTCCAAGGCTCGGCGAACCGCTTCCGGATCGTTCAAGTTCTGCCGCGAGTGCGACGGCGTGACCGCGCCGGCGGGCAAGGAAACGGCGGCGGAGTTTTCGATGGAGCGCACCGGATGCGCTCCCACGCGCACGGAAGCCACGTAGCCGGAGGAGATGGCCACGGCCTGCCGCGGAAACACCGGCTCAAAAAAGCGCCGCACCAAATTGGGAATGAGCTCCAAGAAAATGAAATTCGCCTCTCTCGGAATTTCTGGTCGTCGAACGATGGAACCGCCGCCTTCACCCGGACGCCGGCGCGCTCCGCGTCCGGTCATTCGATGAACGTGACTTTGTTGATCTCCTTCAGCGTGGTGGTGCCGGCGCGAACCTTCTCCAAAGCGGACTCGCGCAAGAAGGTCATTCCCTCTTCACGCGCGGCCGCCTTGATTTCCGAAGACGGCCGCTTGTCGAGAATCAACTGCCGGATGCGATCCGACAAATCGAGCAGTTCATGAATGGCGGTGCGTCCGCGGAATCCCGTGCCGCTGCAATCCAAACATCCGGCGCCCTCATAAAAGGTCCGGTGAGTCCACTCTCGCGGCTCCAAGCCGGATTCCTCCAGCACGGCTTCGGGATAATGCACCGGCTTCTTGCAGTTCTCGCAAATGACGCGCACCAGCCGCTGCGCCAGGATGCAATTGAGCGCGCTCACAAAGTTGTACGGCTCCACGCCCATGTTGATGAATCGCCCGATCACGTCGACCACGTTGTTGGCGTGCACGGTCGTGAACACCAAATGTCCGGTGAGCGCCGATTGAATGGCGATTTGCGCCGTCTCGTTGTCGCGAATTTCGCCCACCATGATTTTGTCCGGATCGTGGCGCAAAATGGATCGCAACCCGCGCGCGAAGGTCAATCCCTTTTTCTCATTCACCGGAATCTGCGTCACGCCTTTGAGCTGATACTCCACCGGATCTTCGATGGTGATGATCTTGTCCTCGTCGGTTTTGATTTCCATCAGCGCGGCGTAGAGCGTCGTCGTCTTGCCGCTGCCGGTCGGCCCGGTCACCAGGACCATGCCGTAAGGCTCGTGAATGTAGCGCCGAAACTTTCGAATGTCGGTGTCGGAAAAACCCACCACGTCGAGCGACAGCGCTTTGAACTTCTCGCTCATCGACTCTTTGTCGAGCACGCGCAGCACGGCGTCCTCGCCGTGAATGGACGGCATGATGGAGACGCGGAAGTCGATGGAGCGCCCTTTGAATCGCACGCGGAAGCGCCCGTCTTGCGGCACCCGGCGCTCGCTGATGTCCAGCTCGCTCATCACCTTGATGCGCGAGATGATGGTGCTGTGATGTTCTTTGGCGATGGGCGCCATGGCTTGATGCAGCACGCCGTCGATGCGGTACTTGACGATGACTTCGGCGTCGCGCGTCTCGATGTGAATGTCGCTGGCGCGCCGCTCCAACGCCGTGAAAATGGTGGTGTCGACCAGGCGGATGATGGGGCTGACGTCGCTGTCGGCGGTGAGCTTCTCGATGGTGATCGACTCTTCGCCGTTCTCGGTCTCCTTCACCAGATCGAGCGTGAAACCTTCGGTGGCGTCATCCAACACGCGCTGCGACTGCTCGCTCTTCTTCAGAATGTCGCCGATCTGAGAGGCCGTCGCCACCTTCACCGCCAAGTTTCGATTGAGCAGCATGGCCAGCTCGTCGATCTGCAACAACTCGCTGGGATCGGCCACCGCCACCACCAAGGCGGCGCCCTTCGAACGCAGTGGGATGAAGTTGTACCGGAACATCAAGTCGGCGGGAATCTGTCGAAACAGCTCGTGCTCGATCTGGTAATTCTTCAGATCGACGAATTCGTAGCGGTAACGCTCCGCCAGGCGCTTGGCGCGATCCATTTCCGACTCCACGGGGGCGGGCACGCCGTTGAAGCCGTTTTGCTTTTTATCGCGAAGATCCGTCGACATACAAAATCTCTTCCTGTCCCCGCTTCACTTCATCTTCAGCGGGAAATCGATCCTTTATTATAAGCTCGGCCGGCCTCTCGGTCGAATTCAGAATTCGCGCTGCTCCGAAAATAGCGTGGATGTTCTGGTAGCCGCGGTACGTTTTGGGTACCGC
>CAZIDA010000594.1:0-2259 GCA_964537865.1 uncultured Acidobacteriota bacterium | reverse complement strand
CGCGTAAGCGTGGGGATAGGCGATGCAAAAGATCCTGACAAGCCCCGGTTAACCGGGGCGGCAGAAACCTATCTTCGAGGCAGTGCTTATCCGCTGTGGCGGGAGCCCACGCCTTTTTCGAAGCATGCCTTATCCACAGTATCCCGAAGGCCGCAGGCTCTTCGAGGCAGGCGTTATCCACAGTTTTTGAACAGGGTTTGAAACTGAGCTTGGTTAGGGATTTCTTTGAAAACAAAAAGAACTTCGTCAAAACGCTCTATTCCACAGGCGGGTTGTCAGCGTCCTCGCCTTCTCGTAGATCGGCGCGACGTTTAACCTCGAAATCCTTCTGTTTTCCACAACAAATTCACCGGACACCATCACGCTTTCCACATGTGAAGCGTTCATTCCGAAGATCAAATGACCGAGGAGATTGTCCGGTGTGAGGGGAGTTGGGGACTCATAACTGAGAATGATCAAATCGGCTTCAGCTTTTGGCGACAGCTTCCCGAAAGTGGACTCGAATATCTCCGACGCCAGCCGATGATTGTTGGCAAGAAGCGAGAGCGCGTCTAGCGACTTGGACGAATAGGGCCGCCAAGGATTTCCTTCGTGCTGGTAATCCGCCGATTGCGCGTCGCGCCATTTGAAGAACGCGAAGCGCGATTCTTCGAACATGTTGGCGTCGATTCCATCGGTTCCCAAGGCGACGCGCTTGCCAAAACGCGACGGGCAGGCGTAGCCCACGGCGTTGTTCATATTGGAGCGAGGATTGTGAACCAGCCAGGCGTCTGCTTTCTCGACGCGCTCAATTTCCGCGGCCGAGAGATGCGTTCCGTGCGCCAGAAGCGTCCGGTGATTCAGCCCATCGAAGGCCTCGATTCGCTCCACCACTCCTTGCGAATATTTTTCTTCTGCGCCCCGGACGTCGCACTCGTCTTCCGCCGCGTGGATGTGAAGGCCGGTCTCCAATTCGCCGGCCAGTCGGGAACAAACTCGCAAGGAATCGTTGCTCAAGGTGAAAGAAGCATGCGCGCCAAAGAGTCCGCGGAAGCGAGGATGGGTGCGGTGCCGCGAAATGAAATCGACGTTTTCCTCGACTCCGGCGTCGCGCTCCACGACCCCGCCGCGATCGGTCACTTCGTAGCACAACACCCCGCGAAGGCCGACCTCCTCAAGCGCTTGCCGGATGATCTTGAGCGAGCCCTTGATAAAACACGGCGAAGCGTGATGATCGATCAGCAGCGTCGTGCCGCATTGCGCCGCCTCAATCGCGCCGACCAACGCGGAGTAATAAATCGTCTCTTCGTTATGTGCCCAATCGATCCGCCACCAGATCTTCTTCAGAATCTCTAAGAAGTTTTGAGGCGGCGATTTTAGCGCCGGCATTCCCCGCGCCAGCGTGGAATAAAGATGCGTGTGCGCGCACACCTGACCTGGCAAAATCAGTTTGCCGTCCAGTTTCACAACCTTGTCGGATGGCTTCTTGCGGAGCGATTTGCCGCGCACCGAGATCTTGCCGTTCTCGATGCGGAGATCTCCTTTTTCGATCCGAACAGGATCGAGGTCGATCAGCGTGGCATTCTTCAGGAGAATTGATTTCATGGAGACGGATTTCAGCGCTTGCGCGTGGATGGAGCAGCGCTCACTTTCTCAAGCGCTCTTTCGAGAAGCACGGCGCTCATCTCGCGGCGATACTCCGCCGTCGACCGGATGTCGTCAATGGGACGCACTTCCAACTTAATGGCCTCCTTGGCGTGATTCAAAGTTTCAAAATCCAGGGCCGACGCCAGAAGGATCGCTTCGGTTCGGCGCGCGCGAAAGATGGTCGGCGCCACTGAGCCGTAACAGAGGCGCAGGAATCGGAACGGGCTGGTTGAACCATTGTGGCCGCCGCTCTTTGAGTTCGCCACCGCCGTGATCGCGACATCGACTTTCGAGATGGCTTGAGCTTGCCGTTGTCCCAAACGAAGATATGCGCCGCGCACGCCCTTCAGTTTGGGAATCCGAAAGCCCAGGATCAGCTCATCCTTCTTCAAATCAGTTTGGCCCGGGCCATGGAAAAATTCTTCGGCGAGAATTTCACGCCGTTTCTTCAGGGAAGCGACTTCGACGATAGCGTCCAGCGACATCAATGCGGGAACAGAATCGGCGGCAGGAGACGCGTTCGCAAAATTTCCGCCGACCGTGCCGCGATTTCGAATTTGCGGGCCGCCGATCACGGCGCAGGCTTCCACCAGCGCGGGAGCGTATTTTCGAAGCACCGGCGATTCCAAAATC
>CAZIDA010000593.1:0-2270 GCA_964537865.1 uncultured Acidobacteriota bacterium | reverse complement strand
GGCGTATTTCGGGGCTACGTTGACGCTACCTGGAATTGCCGGTGTCATCTTAACCATCGGCATGGCGGTCGACGCGAACGTGCTCGTGTTTGAGCGCATCCGGGAGGAGTTGCGGGCCGGCAAGGCCGTCGTCTCCGCGGTGGATCGAGGCTTCTCGAACGCCTTTCGCACCATTATTGACACGCACGTGACCACGGTGGTCTCCGCTCTGTTTCTGTTCCTCTTTGGAACTGGGCCGGTCAAGGGATTTGCCGTGACCCTGGTCGTGGGCTTGGTGGCCAACGTGTTTACGGCGGTGTACGTGTCGCGGCTTATTTTTGATTGGCATTTGAGCGGTCAGCAGCGTCATGCAACCCTGAGTATTTGATTTCCGGCACGACGAAACTATTGGAACTTCACAATTCCGAGCGGTGTCTAAAAGATTGAGAAAGGCGGAATTTGGAGTTCAGCCGAAGAAGGAGTTCTGGGCTAGATGGAATTTTTCCATAATCCAAATTTTGATTTTCTCAAGTGGAAGTGGCATTTAATTGGACTCTCGCTGGTTTTGAGCGTATCGGGGATCACCTCGCTGATCATAAGGCACGGACCCCGTTATGGCATTGACTTCCGCGGCGGAACGAATGTCTACGTGAAGTTCAAGAACCAGCCGCAGATTGACAAGATTCGCGCCGAGTTGAGACACCGAGTCAAAGGCGACAACACGATTCAGCAGTTCGGGGCGCAAGCCAGCCACGAAGTGATGATCGGGTTGGACCTGGAAGGGGACTCGCAATCGGAGATCGACGCCGGACGCCAAGCCATTTTGGCGACACTGGACGCCCTTTATCCGAATCCGGCGGAAGGCACGAAGCTGGATATTAACAACATCGGCCCGGACACCTTCGCCGAGCGGTTGGTTGCTTCCGATCCGCTGAAGCTGGCGACGTCGAAGGGTCAGACTTACGCCCAGGATTATTACCGGTCCGCCGCGACGAGCATCATTCATTACCGGGATCAGGTGGGCGGATTGATCAGCTCCATGGATGAACTGGTTCGCAATGCCGGCGTGAGTCAGAATTTGGTGAATGCTCTTTCTAATGATTTTTATTTGGGGGATTACGCCATCAAGAACACCGAGGTGGTGGGTCCCAAGGTAGGAAAGGATCTCCGACGACAAGCGCTGCAAGCGACGCTCTACGCGCTGGCCGGAATGCTGGTGTACATTGCTTTTCGGTTTGAGACCGTGTACGGCGTGGCGGCCGTCATCGCGACTTTCCATGACGTGATCATCACGATCGGGTTCTTTTCGATCTTCAACAAAGAAATCACGCTGACCGTGATTGCCGCGTTGTTGACCCTGATCGGGTATTCGATGAACGACACGATCGTGGTGTTTGACCGAATTCGCGAAGACGTGAAGTTGATGCGGCGCGAGCCGTTGGACAAGATCATCAATCTGGCCATCAACCAGACGCTGAGCCGAACGGTGCTGACCTCCGGCTTGACCTTCTTGACGGTCCTGTCGCTCTTCATTTTCGGGGGCGAGGTGCTGCACGATTTTGCGTTTTGTTTGGTGGTCGGGATTTTGATCGGAACCTATTCCTCCATTGCCATTGCTTCACCCATCGTTTTGGGCTGGGTTCAGTATCGGGCTCGGAAGAAGCAGGGGAAGAGAGTACTGGCTGCGAGATAGGAGAAGAGGGAAATTCATTTCCGGGAATGCGTCCTAAGGCGGCGTCGAGAATGCGATTCTGGGGGACGACGCCAAGCCGCTTTCAACTGGAGAAGGCGATTGACAAGCTAGTATGAAAAGCTTAGGATGCGTGATTCGAGCCGGTCGTTTTCAAGGCTCATTCTTTCTCAGAATTGTTTTCCCACACTTGAATCCATACGGACTTGGTTGTTCCGAGGCGCAATTAAGAATCCAACCCAGTAAGCCCGAGAAGTGAAGCCGTTTGAGCCGATTTTCAGTGAAGCTGAAAAATGGCGTTGTGTACAAGAGTTCTTGAATTGGCACCTATTTTGTGTACTAGATTTTGAAGGGAGGGAGACCGAATGTTTGATGATCTCGTTGAATCGGGGGGTAAAACGTCGGCGACGAAAAAGCCGATTACGGTTTTCCTTTCGGTGATCATTCATACGGTGGTGATCGTGGTGTTGGTGTTGATCCCACTGATTTACACCGAAGCGCTTCCCAAACAACAATTGTTGACCTTCTTGCTGACGGCGCCACCGCCGCCGCCACCGCCACCGCCGCCACCGGCTGCCACCTTGGTGAAGGTGCAGAAGAT
>CAZIDA010000592.1:0-2270 GCA_964537865.1 uncultured Acidobacteriota bacterium | reverse complement strand
GCGCTTGGCGTGGCGATTGAGAAATGGCCGGCCTCCGCGGCGCCCGATCCAATATCCGATATTGTCTCCCAAGGTGGCGCCGCAGATCGAAATCACGATGATCCATTGAATTTTCAAATCGACGGCGTCGCTGTTGGCGGCCAGAAAGGCGGCGATCAGCAAGACAGTTTCACCGGGGACAGGGAGCCCGGCGTTCTCAAGCATGACGCCGAAAAAGACAGTCCAATACCCATAGAGCATGAATAGCCGAACGATTTTCTCGAAGATGTCTTGCATGGAATTCCGTAAGCCCGATTCCGGTGGAAACGCGCAGCCCATCGCCTCCGCGATGAAACGCTCTGATTGTACTGGTTTGTGGAGAAAAAACAATCAATCCTTGCGGCCCTCCGCGCTAAAGGGAAGCGCGCGCCGCCTTTGAAATGGACTCGTCGTCGTCGGCCATTTCGGTTGAACCGCCAGGAAGTCCTGTGATAGGATTCTCGCCTTTCGTGCGGTCGGCGACTCTCGCCGACGCCATCATCTCTCTAATAACGCTTCCCTTGAAAGGAGCTACGCGTGAAGGTCTACGAGGGCGCAAATATTCGAAATGTCTGTTTCATTGGGCATGGAAGTTCCGGAAAAACCTCCATTGTTTCAGGGCTGCTGTATACCTCGGGCATGGTCAACCGGTTGGGACGCGTGGATGATGGAACCACCATCACCGATTATGATGAAGAAGAGATTGAGCGGAAGATCACCATCACTTCGTCCCTGGCCTACGCGGAATGGAATAAAACCAAGATCAACATGATCGATACGCCCGGATACGGATATTTCATTTACGATACGAAAGCGAGTTTGCGAGTTGCGGATTGCGCGGTTGTGGTGGTCGACGCCGTGGCCGGCGTCGAGGTTCAGACGGAGAAAGTTTGGTCGTTTGCCGATGATTTCAATCTTCCCCGCATCATCGTGTTGAACAAGCTGGACCGCGAGCGCGCCGGCTTTGACCGCACCATGGAGTCGATCCGGGAGAATTTCGGAAGGTCTCCCATTGCGCTGCATCTTCCCATCGGCATCGAGAAATCGTTCAAAGGCGTGGTCGACGTCGTGGAGATGAAGTCGTATACCTATGATGCCTCAGGAAGCGGCAAGGCGGTGGAAGGAGAGATTCCCGCCGATATGAAAGAGGCGTCTCAGAAAGCGCATGAGGCGCTGGTCGAGCTGGTGGCCGAAGGCAACGACGCCCTGATGGAGAAGTTTTTCGAAAACGGAACGCTCCCGGCGCAGGATCTGGTCGAAGGGATGGTGCAAGCGATTCGAGATCGGCGCATCATTCCGGTTTTTTGCTATTCCGGATACTTCAATGTAGGAGCGCAGAATCTGTTGGACGCGATCGTGAAGTATATGCCGTCAGCCGATAGCCGCGAGGTGGTCGGATACGAATCCACGCAGTGGGACAAGGAATTGAAATGCAAGGTCGCGGATGACGAGCCGCTCTCGCTGTTTGTGTTCAAGACCGTGGCGGATCCGTTTGCCGGGCGTCTTACTTACTTCCGCGTCTGTTCCGGCGTTCTCAAAAACGACGCGACGATTCACAATTTTACGCGAGGCTCCTCCGAAAAGATGGCGCATATCAGCGTCCTCCAAGGAAAGACATCGTCGGCGGTTCCCGAGCTGAGGGCCGGCGACATCGGCGCGGTGGCAAAGCTGAAGGAGACTCTAACCGGCGATTCGCTCGGCGATAAGGCGCGGCCCATCTATTTCAAACCGGTCATCTTTCCGGAGCCGTCCATCGCTTTTGCGATTGAGCCAAAATCGCGACAGGATGAAGATCGAATCGGGACCTCCATTCACCGCATCCTGGAAGAGGATCTGACGTTGCGGTTCAGCCGCGATCCGCAAACCCACGAGCTGCTGCTTTCAGGAACCGGCCAGCAACATATCGAAATCGTCGTGTCGAAGCTCAAACGGCGCTATCAGGTTGAAGTGAAATTGAAGACGCCCAAGGTTCCGTACCGCGAGACCGTCACGGGCAAGGCCGATGCCCAAGGCCGGCACAAAAAGCAGACCGGCGGGCACGGTCAATACGGCGACTGCAAAGTCAAGATGGAGCCGCTGCCGCGCGGACAAGGCTTTGAATTCTCCAACGAAATTTTTGGCGGGGCGATTCCGAGGAACTTTATTCCCGCCGTCGAGAAGGGAATTGCCGATGCCGCCACGCGCGGGTTTTTAGCGGGCTTTCAGGAACCGGCCAGCAACATATCGAAATCGTCGTGTCGAAGCTCAAACGG
>CAZIDA010000591.1:0-2287 GCA_964537865.1 uncultured Acidobacteriota bacterium | reverse complement strand
GCCGCGGCGGAGATCAACCCTGGGCTGGTCGACGCATCCCCTTCGGGGATCGACTCGGTGTCCACTCCTTCGGTAGGATCGTCTTCATGCACTAATGTGCGCCGAGGAGAGCGGAGAGTCATCGGAATTTGAGAGCTGGTACTTTTTTGGCGCTTGGCATTTGATAATTGAATTTGTGCATTTCCAGGAGGCATGCGCCGAACTCTCGCTACAGGCTGAACTGCAGCGCAGCCACGCACGAGGAATGTCGGCTCCACTACGCCGGCACGCCGGTCATTTCCTGGACCTCGGTTTCGAGTGAGCCGACGGCGCTCTCGACGGCTTCCAGAATCTCCCCGGACTTCACCAAAGATTTCATCGTGTTGTGATCTTTATGGAGCGGTCGATCGACGTCGAGGTGTTCGACGTGTTTTCGAATGATCTGTCGCGCGGTTTCTACTCCAACGCCCGGCTTGAAATCTCGGAAGTCCAACGCCTGCGCCGCGGCCATGAACTCGATTCCCAACACGCCGTAAGCGTTGTCGAGAATCTGATTGTTCTTGAGCGCGGTATTCATGCCCATCGACACAAAATCTTCTTGATCGGCGGCGGCGGGAATGGAGCCGACCGCGGCGGGAGCTGAGAGAATGCGTTGTTCGAGGATGAGCGTGTCGGCGGTGTATTGGCTGAGCATCATGCCGGAGAACATGCCCGCGCCTTTGGTGAGGAACGGCGGCAAGCCCACGCTGAGCGCCGGATTCGTCAATCGATTGAGTCGCCGCTCCGACAAGACGCACACCATGGTGACCGCCGCGCCCACCATCTCCATCGGCAGCGAGACGGGCGTGCCTTGGAAGTTGGCGCCGGTCAGCGTCAGCTTGTCTTCGGGAAGAAAGATGGGATTGTCGGCGACGGCGTTGAGTTCGATCTCCACCTGCTGGCGCGCGAAGGCGACGGCGTCGTGCGCCGCGCCGATCACCTGGGGCGACGATCGCATGGAATAAGCGTCTTGCACCTTGGTTTTGATTTTGCCCGACGCGAGATCGCTGCCGGCGATGCATTTCATGATGGCGTGGGCGCTTCTGAGCGCGCCGGGAAATCCGCGCAGCGCGTGAAGGCGGGCATCATACGGTTTGAGATTGGCGTACAACGCTTCGAGCGTCATGGAGCACGCGATCTCCGCTTGCTTCAACCAACGATTGATGTCGTACAGTTGCGAGGCGCTCATGGTAGAGATGAAGTTGGATCCGTTGATGGACGCCAAACCGTCGCGCGCTTGAAGGCCTGGGACGGCGATGCCGGCGCGTTCCATAGCGACGCCTCCCGGCAGGCGCTGCCCCTCATAAAACGCTTCGCCTTCGCCCATCAGAAGCAGCGCGATTTGGGACATGGGCGCGAGATCGCCGCACGCGCCGACGGAGCCTTTCTGACAAACCACCGGGGTCACGCCCTTGTTCAACATGTCGACGAGCGTCAAGGTAATCTCGGGGCGACAACCGGAATGTCCGCGCGCATGCACGTTGATGCGCCCGGCCATGGCGCCCCGGACAAATTCAATCGACACCGGATCGCCGATTCCCGCGGCGTGGTTGTAAATCAAATATCGCTGGAACTGCTTCACCTGGTCGTCGTTCAAGACGACTTCGGAAAATTCGCCGATTCCCGTGTTCACGCCGTACATGATTTCGTGCGCCTGAATTTTTTCTTCGAGCATCGCCCGACAGCGCTTGATTCGCTCCAAGGCCGGCGTCGCCAGTTCCGCCTTCTCGCCGCCTCGCGCAATACGCACGAGCTTCTCAATCGTTAATGAAGAACCGTCAAGGACAATGGCCATGCCGCTTCCTTTCACGGAATGGGGATATCGATTTCGTTCTCTAAAAAATCAGAATTGCAGATGAATCGGTTCGAGTCAGCGTGGAGGCGCGTCAGATGGCAGAGAGGGGCCGAGTTGAATCGGAGCGACAAAGGTTCAACGATCGAAAAGAAAAGCTTCTACAACGCCCACACACGAACGCTGGATTCGTATTCAATGATACGCAGTCACCGGACATAACTCAAGGGAAAGGGAGATTCGAAGCGCGCATGCGGGAAAATTCATCTGCCCCGAAAATAGAGAAGCCTTCGATGTTCGGGTAGCCGGGATTCGCCCGATTCCGGCGAATCCCGGACTACGACGACATCAGAAGCTCTCCCCCCATCAATCCCTGGGGCCTCCGGGATGCTCCAAAATGCGCAGCATCCCGGCTACCACATCATTATTCAGTGCGCCGTGGAAAGGCGGCGATCTTCAGAGGGTGAAAATCCCTCC
>CAZIDA010000590.1:0-2295 GCA_964537865.1 uncultured Acidobacteriota bacterium | reverse complement strand
AGTGATCTTGCTGGTTCCCGATTCGGCCGCGCGCGTTTTTCTGATTCCCTTGGAATCGCTCCCGAATAAAAGTTCCGATCTCGCGCAACTCCTTCGGTTCAAGGTAAAAAAGAGCTTGCCGTTTCCGGTGGAAGAAGCGCCCATTTCTTTCCAAACGCAAACGCTGTCGCCGTCGCATCATGAAGTGATTCTGGTGGTGATGAATCGGGAGATTCTGCGGGAATATGAATCCGTCGTGGAGAGCGTGGGTTTGGCGCCGGGGTTTGTGACGGTGGAGCATTTTGGAATCGCCCAGTTGATGGATCACGAAGTCCGGAATTGGAAGACCCAATCGACGTTGCTGTTCCGCGTGACGCCGCACGTCTTCTCGACGGCCATCTACCATCAGGGGTATCTGCGATTTTACCGGGCCGTGGAGAAAGATCCCGCGACCACGCAGGTCGCCGCGCTCACGCCGGAGATTCTGTTCGACGAGATTTATCCGTCGCTGGTTTATTTTCAGGACAAGTATGAGCAGGCCATCGAGTCGATTTATTTTTCAGGACTGCCGGCGGGCAGCGATGCGTTGTGCGCCGCCGTTCAAAAGATGGCCGGATGCCCCGTGGCGGAGGTGCGCGTCGAGCGAGCCGTCAGCGTGAAGGGCGCTTCCGCGGGCGCGGAACAATGGAATCAAGTTTTTGCGCCGCTGATCGGCATGGAGTTAGGCGCCGCGTAGACCGAATCCTTTATGCTGCGATTTCATCTCAATCTGGCGACCAATCCCTTCGTCAACCTCCGCAAGTATTATTTGATCGGCGGGCTGTTGCTGGCGCTCGGCTTGGCTGGAGCCGCTTACTTCGGCGGCCGGTATATCACATTGCGACGCAACAGCCGCGCTACGATAGAGGACTTGCAATCGAAGCGACAGGACTTGGGTCGTTTGACCGCCGCCGAAGAAAAATTGACCGACGACTTGCGCCAACCGGCAACGTTGGATGAAATCGATCGCGTCAATTCTTACAATAATCTGATTCAAAGGAAGACGTTCCCGTGGACGCAGTTCTTCGAGGACTTGGAATCGGTGATCCCTTACAACGTCGAGATCACGCAGATTCGTCAGCGGCCCGGAACCAACGTGCTCAATCTGGAAATGGTGTTCTTGGGTCGAACGTCGGTGGACGCCATCCACTTTCTCAAGAACCTCGAAAACTCGAACAAGTTCCAACACCTCCTGGTGGATCAAGAAGGCAAATATCGGGAAGCCGCCACGCATGAGGTGTCGAACGACGTGGAAGTCGTGCTGCACCTGGAGTATCACCCGTGAGCGCCGTCGCAGGCGAGGGAACGGCCAAGGTCCCAACGCATGATTGAAGGCAAAAGAAGAAATCTTCATTGGATTGTGATCGCCGCCGGAGGAGGGCTACTCCTGCTGGATCTCCTCTTCTATTTTGTTTTCCTGACGCCGCTTCAAAACGCCTATGCCTCGCGCGTGAGCGAGCGGGAACAGGTCGTTGACTCGCTCCAACAGAAACGCGCCGCGGTGAACAAGCTGACCGCCATTCAAGCCCACCTGAGAGATTCTTCGGGCAACGAAGCGAAGCGCTTTGAGAATCACCTGTGGAACGTGGACGACGGCTTCTCGTCGCTGATTCAGATGTTCTCCGATCTGTCTCACCGCACCGCGGTCGAGAAGGGCCGGGTGACGTTCAAAAGCGCCAACCAACCGGTGATGGGATTCATGCAAGTTCAGGCCGATGTGCCGGTCCAAGGAACTTATCCGGATCTCGTGAAGTTCATCAACGCCTTGGAGCGGTCCGACAAGCTGCTGATCATTGACAGCATCGCGCTGTTGACGGGGCAGGGAAACTCCGGTCTCCTGCGGCTGAATCTTTCCTTGTTGACTTATTTCAGAACCTCCTGACGGTTTTCGGGAGAAACACTTTTGGAACTTGGATTTCAGGATAAGAAGAAAGCCTACGTCCTCATCGGGTGTATCGTGCTGCTTTTGCTGGCATGGCTCTATGCCTGGCGCAGTTCGCCGAAATCCGAGGTGGCGGCGGCGCCGAGCGCGCCCACGAAAGCGGCCCCGGCGAATACTCCTCCTCAGACGGCCATGGATTACCAGCGCCGTCGCCGTCTCGAATCGATCGACATCTTCAAAATCGATCCCACCATCCACGTCGAGCGGCTCGAGCATCCCAACGTTCCGGATTACACCACCACCAAGCGAAATTTGTTTCTCTATCAATCGCCGCCTCCACCCCCGCCGCCCAAGCTGACAGCGGCGCAAGTCCGGGAGCGCGAGTTGCGCGCCTC
>CAZIDA010000589.1:0-2314 GCA_964537865.1 uncultured Acidobacteriota bacterium | reverse complement strand
CGTTAGCATTTGACCGGTGCAGTTTAAATCAAAAGTTGCAATTGGAGAATCAAAAACCAAATTCCAAGAGGCAAGCGTTTCCTCTTGGCATGTGTCTTTTGATTCTTGTTTGGATTTTGGGATTTGAAATTTGGATTTTGCTGTTTCCTGACAGCTTCAAGTGAAACAAATCACGCACAGAACCTTGGCGTGGAAAGGCGTTGGACTATGATATACTTTGCGGCCTTAGGAGAAAGAGTGTTATGCGTAAAGGCACGGTCATTTTCAGCGGTTTGATTTTGTTTTCGGCGTTGATGGGAGGCATGCTGGGCCCCCGTCTTCACGCCACTTCCAATGAATCCACCGAATCGACCGATCAGGTCGTTCAGCAGTTTTCGCAGGTGATCAACTTGGTGGAGAAAAATTATGCGGAACCGATCGATCCCGACCGATCGGTTTACAGCGCCATCGATGGAATGCTGCGGACGCTCGATCCGCATTCCATCTTCTTCGATCCGAAGCGTTACGCCGAGTTGCGCGAGGAGCAGGAGGGAAAATACTTTGGCGTGGGAATGACCATCGGCATGTTGGATGGCCGCACCAAGGTGATCAGCCTGACGGTAGGAGCCCCGGCCTTTCGCGCCGGACTTCGTCCGGGCGACGTGTTGATGAAAGTGAACGGCGTGGAGACCGATCGGATGAGCACATCGGAGGTTTCCAAACTGCTGCGCGGCGCCAAAGGCACCGTGGCCAAGATTGAAGTGGAGCGCGTCGGCTCGCCGGGTTTGTTGCCCTTCAACATCACGCGGGACGAGATTCCCCGGCCGACCATCGAGTTTGCGTACCGATTGAAAAACAACGTCGGCTACATTCGCATCAAGGGCTTCAGCGAGACCACCGACCAGGAATTGGCGGAGAAGTTAAAAGAGATCGACGACACCTCGCTCGAAGGTTTGATTCTCGATTTGCGCGACAACGGCGGCGGAATCTTGAGTGAGGGAATTCGCGTGGCCGACGCCTTTCTCGACAAGGGACAACTGGTGGTTTACACGAAGGGGCGCAATTCTCCGGAACGGCGTTACACCGCGCCGCGCGGCAGCGGCTCTCAGAAATATCCCATCGTGGTTCTCATTAATTCCGACACCGCCAGCGCCGCGGAAATCGTGGCCGGCGCCATTCAGGACCACGACCGCGGATTGATCGCCGGAGAGACCAGCTTCGGCAAGGGACTCGTTCAAACCGTCTATTCGCTCGATCAGCAAACCGGCTTGGCCCTGACCGTGGCGCATTGGTACACGCCCAGCGGGCGCCTGATTCAGCGCGATTACACGCACCTCTCGCTGTTCGATTATTACAACGGCAAGAATCGCGACAATATCAAGCCGACCGAAATCAAATTGACCGACAGCGGACGCCAAGTGTACGGCGGCGGCGGCATTCGACCCGACGTGCGCATTCCGGAGGAGAAGTTGAACAACTTCGAGACGGCGCTGCTGCAGAACGCCGCGTTCTTTAATTTCACCCCGGTGTACCTGGCGGCGCATCCGAATCCGCCGAAGACCTTCGAGGCCGACGATTCCGTGTTGAATGATTTTCGCCAGTTTTTGCGCGACAAGAAATTGGATTTCAACGAAGCGGATTTTTCGGCCAGCCAGGATTTCATCAAGCGACAGATCAAGTATTACGTCCTGAGCTCACAATACGGATCGGTGGAGGCAACGCGACTCATGCTGGACGGCGACGATGAGGTGCAGCGGGCCATTGAGTTGATGCCCCAAGCCAAGGAGTTGGCGTCCAACGCCCGGCGCATCGTCGCTCAACGCATGCAGAAGGAATCGGAAAGACAGTAGGCCAATCGAAAGTTCGTGGAATAAAAAAACGGCCGGCAGAAATTTTGCCGGCCGTTGTGTTTTTGTGCCGCAGGCACTCTCGCCTGCGGCGACGGATTGGTCTCCGCCCGCGACGATGATTCGTGGGGATGAAAATGATGAAGCAGTTGAGGCGAACTGGTTTTTTTCCCCGAAGGGGACACCTTTAATAGCCCAGGGTGGTCCGCCCGCTCTTGGGCGGACCACCCTGGGTATCGAATCTTCCTATTTTCGAAGCGTTCTGGATACTTCTTCGTGAAAAAAAACGGCGCAGACAGGAGTGTCTGCGCCACACAAGGTCCGCGCCACGACGAATCAGTTGGCGCCTTTCACGTACTTGTTGAAGAACGTGATCATTTCGTACAGCACGTCTTCGATGGACTCGCGCCCCAGGTAGCCGTGCGCTTCGAAGGGCAACTGCACGTAACGCACGGTCCCGCCGTTGCCCTTGATGGCCGCGTACATGC
>CAZIDA010000588.1:0-2317 GCA_964537865.1 uncultured Acidobacteriota bacterium | reverse complement strand
GACTTCGAATCCGCAGGTCGCAGGTTCAAATCCTGTCGGGCGCGCCAGTTCCTGTTGTGAGTTTGGCTTTTGGCATTTGGATTTTGGCTTTTGTTTCTTCTGGTGGGTGTAGCTCAGCTAGGTAGAGCGCCAGGTTGTGGCCCTGGTGGCCGTGGGTTCGATCCCCATCACCCACCCCATGTTTCCCCCATTCTGTTCCCGTTGGTCTGTTCTTGTAAGGCGCGGCTCGGTCGTTTGAAAAGCAAAGCAAGCCTCGGCAAGCGGATCCGCTTTTACCGGTGTTGAATTGTCTTGGATCAAGTGATTCCATTGAAGGGCTTGACGGCCAAACCGAAACGCGCCGTCGTGAACTATTACGACGATGTCCTGTGTTCGCAATGAATGTGTTCGCGGAGAACAGCGGGAGGAAGCGCCGGTTCATTGCGTCCAAGCCGGCACGATGAGCAATTCGAAATCGCTGGGATTGGGCGGACGAACGGCCGGTTTGGCGGGCGCGGTGGGTCGGAAAAATCCGAGAGCGGATGATCCGGTGAACCGCTTCGAAAATTCCACCGGCGGCTTTAGTCCCCAAGCTCGTGCGTGAGCGAATCCGCGACGCGCCACTTTGCGCGCCTCCAAGGATTCAAAGTGATCGGCCACTTGGTCCCAATCCAAAAGGGACTGATAGACTTCGGCGATTTGGCAGAGATTCGCCATTTCCAGCCAATCCTCGAATTGACCTCGCGCCAGTTCGGCAAAGGCCGAGAGGAATTGAAACTCCGGGGAAAGCGCGTAGAGAAGCGGACGATTGAGTCGCAGATCCCATTCTCTCCAATTCAAATCATGCGCGGCGTGATGTGAATAGGGAATCGCTTGCTCCCAGACTTTCTCGATGGGCAGATGAACAGAAGCGAATGGCGGAAAGTCCCAATGCAGAACGACTCGGTAGGTGACGCCTCCAATAACCCGTTTCATGTCCACGGCGCACCGGTCGGCAATGTTCCCCGGCCTCTTTTCAGCCACGAAGCCGATGGACCGCAAGATTTCGCCGGCGCGTCCCACGTGCTCGCGGCGAACGAGAAGATCGACTTGTGAGACGGCCTGCAGTCCCAAATCTCCGAAGAACTGCCGCACCAACGGCGTGCCGCGGAACAAAAGAGTCGGCAGGCCGGCGCTTGAAAGAAGCGTCGCGACCTGCACGGTCAAGTTGTCCATTGCCAGGTTTTGCCGCAGCGTGGGGAAATATTCTTTGCGCGTCTGCTCCAGAATTTTTTGAAGCACTGGGGTGCGCGGCAAAGCGCGCAAACGCGGCTCCACCATCAAGCTCAAGCGATGCGTTCTTGCCAAGCGATAGAAGGACGCCCAGTCCACCGGTTCCATTCGTCGCGTCTGCTCCATAAAAAATTCCAACGAATGACCCGGACTCGCGGCCGCCAACAGCAAGGCCGCTTCGGAGCTCACGCGTTTTTCCGGTTGAAGAGATTGCCTCATGCTGGATTGAACCTTTGCCCAAAGACCTGACGGCTCGGAGAAGTCGGCGCTTCCTCCCGCCGGAATCGGCGCGGTGGAAGAGGGGTAGGGCGGCGACAAGCGTCGCCCTACCCGGAGGGAGGCGTCAGGCTGGGGGTCAGATTTCACGGCTTTGATTCTCCAAAATCATTTCGCATAACTGAAAGCTCAGCCATCGCGTCAACATCGCTTTGCGGCGGCTCCACCAACCGCGCAGCTTGGGATAGTCGCCGTGCGCGATCACTTTGCCGACGATCTGGCCGATCTCCACCGGGGGCGCGGGCGTCTTCAAGCCGTCGCCTTTGAGAAGAAAGTAGTCGCCTCGCCGCATGAGGATCCGGTAAACGTGCAACCCTTCATCCGTGTGCGCCAACACCACGTCGGATTCCTGAAGCTCCGTTCCCAGGGCCGGCGCCAAAGTGAGCAGCTCGCCCTCCTTGAGGTAGGGATGCATATGATTTCCATGAAGCCGGATATGAAAATTTTGGCGCGGCTGCGTCTTCACAAAATCGCCGACCAATCGAATACTGAGATCTTCATTTGTCATGATCCTTCGTCTCCCCATGGCTGCGCTCTGTTCTGGTAGCCGCGGCCGTTTTTTAGGCCGCGGACCTTTGTGCGCGGCTGAAAATTGTTCCCCGGCCCAAAGAACGGCCGGGGCTACCCGTGCATCAATGCTCTGATCTGGCACTGCGTTTTGTGGCCGTCGCGTCCGCCGAAACAAAATCCCAAAATCGATTTTGTCCTGAAGAAGAGAGCCGATAAAGCGAAGCGGCCTGCAGCATTTTCAAAGCGTTCATGCGACGCCGTTCCGCGCTCGACGGATCAT
>CAZIDA010000587.1:0-2318 GCA_964537865.1 uncultured Acidobacteriota bacterium | reverse complement strand
GGCTGCGCTACCCGAGTTGAACTTCTTCCTTTTTGCTCTTCGTCGGCTTGTGTTATGTTTTCCCCATGTGGGACAAGCAAGGAACGGCGAAGTGGAGCGGTGTCGTAGCGGTTGTTCTCTGCGTGATGTTTTGCCGAGCCCTGTTAGCGGCGCCGCCAGCCTCGGAGAACGCTGCCGCGTTCATGGATCAGATTCAGAAAAAGTATTCGACGCTTCACACCCTCGAAGCTGATTTTGTTCAAAAACTCATTCAAGGCAAAGACCAACGGGTCGAATCCGGCGTCTTATACCTGAGTCGAAGCGCGCGCATGCGGTGGGACTATACGCAGCCGGAGAGGAAGCTGTTCGTCGTCGATGGCCGCACGCAGTACACGTGGATTCCGGCGGAAAACCGCGTTTACCGCGAACCGCTCAAAGCGTCGGAAGACGAGCGCACTCCCATCTTGATGCTTCTGGGCCGACTGCGTTGGCGGAAAGTCTTCTCGCGGGTGGAGCAACTCGACAACGGCGCCGGTCCGTTGACGTTGCGCGCTTATCCGAAAAACGAGTCGCAAGGTTTTCAATCTGTCACGCTGACCGTGGAGAGAAGCACCTGGCACTTGTTGGGAATCGTCATCAATAACACCGATCAAACGAAGATGGAGTTTTCGTTTTCTCACTTCGTCGAGAATCCGGTGATCGATCCGCACCAATTCACGTTCCGAATTCCTAAGGGCGCCGAGGTGGTGGATCAAGGGGCGATGTGAGGCGTGGACGTGGGGCCAAGGTTTTTTACGAAGCTCCAAGGGCTTCTCTTCGGATGAATCGTGGGCTTTTCTAAAGTGAATTGAAGGAGCCTGCGGACGATCATGGTTTATCAAGACCGGACGAAAAAGCCGCAGCCTGCGTTCGCGGGGGCGAACTGGGCTGCGCTACCAGATTAAAGGACCGGTTTCATGGCGGAATATTTCTGCAGAATCGCGCAGCCCAGCGGCAAGATTGTTGAGGAAACGTTTGTCGCCAACACGGAAGCCGAGCTGCGCCTTCGGTTCAACGAGCAAGGATGTCTGGTCTATTCGATCAAGGAGCACGGCCGGGTTCTGACGATCGGCCGGCGCGCGCGCCCCAAGGGAAAAATCAAAGAAGACGAATTCATGATTTTCAATCAGCAGTTGGTGACGCTGATCAAGGCCGGCTTGCCGATTTTGAAGTCACTGGACCTGCTGATTCCGCGCGTGGAAAGCCCGTACTTTCGCGGCCTGCTCGACGATATCCGCGAGCGAGTGAAAGCCGGCGCGTTGCTCTCCGAGGCCTTTGAGGCGCAAGGCGTGTTTTCGCGCGTCTACACGGCCTCGCTGTTTGCCGGCGAAAAGAGCGGCAACCTGGAAGAGGTCGTGCAGCGATACATCAGCTATCAGAAGCTCACCAGCTCCGTGCGCAAAAAAATCGTGTCGTCGTTGGTGTATCCATGCGTGTTGGTGGTGTTGGTGATCGGTCTGCTCTCTTTTATTTTGACGTATGTGATTCCGAAATTTCAGGATCTCTACGAAGGATTGCACGCCCAGCTTCCCGCGCCTACCCTCTTCCTGATCAATCTTTCTCATGGAATCCGGGCGTCGCTGGTGTTCACGGTTCCGGCGTTGATCGCGGGAATTTTGTTTTTGCGCGTGTGGATCGCCAGCGCCGCCGGAAAGCGCTTCATCGACGGCCTGAAGTTGAAGTTGCCGATCTTCGGAAACGTGTGGCTGAAGTTTTCGATCTCGCAATTGGCGCGAACGCTTTCGACGCTGCTGGCGGGCGGCATTCCCGCGGTCCAAGCGTTGGAGACCTCGATTCAAGCAACCACCAATCAGAAGATCAGCGACGCGTTGCATCGAGCCGCTCAAAGCGTCCGGGAAGGCCGGTCCATGGCCAAGAGCTTGGAAGCGACGGCGGTCTTTCCACCGTTGGTCATCGAGATGGTGGAGGTGGGAGAATCCACCGGGGCGCTGGAGCACATGCTCGCCAGTGTCGCCGACTTCTTCGATGAGGAAGTGAACACACGCGTCGCGGCACTGCTGACCCTCATCGAACCGGCCATCTTGGTGTTCATGGGATCGGTGATCGCGTTCATCTTGATCGCGCTCTATTTGCCGGTGTTCTCTTTGTCCAGCCAAATGGGACAGTAGCAATCCTTCATGCCCTTCAGTCGCACTCAAGGGCACGAAAATTGGATTGGTAGCCGGGATACGCCTCCGCCGCAGGCGGAGGGCGTCCCGGATGTCACAACGGTCGACCAGAGCCCGCGGTACCCAAAACGTACCGCGGCTACCAGAACATCCACGCTATTTTCGGAGCAG
>CAZIDA010000586.1:0-2319 GCA_964537865.1 uncultured Acidobacteriota bacterium | reverse complement strand
CCGCTGGAGTCTCCCACGGATTTGGGATATCGTTCGCAACATCCGAAGGCTGGGGACGACCTCAAATTCTCATGAGAAAAAAATCCACCGCTTATCTCCTGGCGCTGGGCATCACGCTGTTGGCGGCTTACTACCAACGCGTCACCGGCCCCACCTATCCGGTCACCGGTGAAGTCAGCTTGGGTGATCATACCTACAACTATCGCTTACCGCGCAGCTACGGCCACGCGGGCAGTTGCGAAGTGCGCTTGAAGAACCTTGATCCCGACGTTCAAGCGGTGCTCTCATATCGGCCTCAAGGCACGCGGGGTCCGTGGAGTTCCGAAGTCATGAAGCGTGAGGGGAACGACGCGGTCGCCGCGCTGCCGCATCAACCCACCGGCGGCGTGCTGGATTATTTCATCACGCTGAACGAACCGCCGCGAGGCGCCGACATCGGCATGGACTCGCCGCTGCACCTTCGATTTCACGGAGAAGTGCCGCGTTGGATTTTGCTTCCTCACATCCTTTTTATGTTTGCGGCGATGTGGGCGTCCACCGCCGCCGGCCTGTTGGCGATGATGAAGCTTCCCGGATACAAAAAGATGGGCTGGTGGAACGTTGGGTTTCTCATCTTGGGCGGGATGATCTTCGGGCCGTTGGTGCAGCGCCTCGCGTTCGGCCAGTTCTGGACCGGCTTCCCATTCGGTCACGATCTCACCAACACCAAAACCCTCGTGGCGCTCCTCTGCTGGCTGCTGGTCCTGTGGGCGAATTGGAAAAAGGATCGACCGAAGCTGATCATCGCCGCGGCATATTTTCTCCTGGCCGTTTTTTGCATTCCTCATAGCGTCATGGGATCGCGCCTCGATTATTCCACGATGAAAGTGAAGACGGGGTGAATGCTTTGGTAGCGCCGGTCCGCCGCGGCGGAGATCGGCGTCTTTTCTCGCGTTCGAAGAAAAGCCCCCGGCCCAGAAAACGGCCGGGGCTACCAAAACCGCACACCTGCCATGAGCGCATGTGTGCGCCGCTCGCCCACCGTCAAGACTTTTCGCCTTGACAAGCCTGCACGTTTCATCGAACATTTGTCGTTTATCTGGACGCTGATTTTGTCGTAGGGCGCGCGAGGCCGAGGATTCGGGCGCGCCGCGAAGATTGCGAGAGTTCAACTTGCGCTGGAAAGAGACGTTCATTCCGACATTACGCGAGACGCCGGCGGAGGCCGAGTCCGCCAGTCATCAACTGTTGTTGCGCGCCGGATTCATGCGGCAAGTCGCCGCGGGAGTCTATTCCTATCTGCCGCTGATGCAGCGCTCCGTGCTGAAGATCACGCAGGTCATCCGGGAAGAGATGAACCGCATTGGCGGACAGGAATTTTTTCTGCCGGTGCTGAACCCGCGCGAGCTGTGGGAAGAATCGGGTCGCTGGGAGCTTATGGGCGACAACATGTTCCGCCTGAAAGACCGCAACGGGCGCGACCTTTGCCTGGGCATGACGCACGAGGAAGTCATCACCGACATCGCCCGCCACGAACTGCGCAGCTACAAGCAACTTCCGCAGACGTGGTACCAAATCCAAACCAAGTTTCGCGACGAAGCGCGACCGAAGGGCGGCCTGCTGCGCGTGCGCCAGTTCACCATGAAGGACGCGTACTCTTTCCACACGACATGGGAGTCGCTCGACGAGACCTATCAGCGCCATTACAAAGCCTATTGCCGTATCTACGATCGCTGCGGGTTGAAATACATCGCCGTGAAAGCCGACACCGGGGCGATGGGCGGCAAAGACTCGCACGAATTCTCCGCGCTCATCGAGGCCGGTGAAGATTTGATCGTGCATTGCTCCCAGTGCGATTACGGCGCCAATCGGGAAATGGCAATCAGCCAAGCGCCGGCGATTGAAGACGCGCCGGCCCCGGAGCGCCCGGAGCGGTTTGCCACGCCCGGCATTCGCACCATTGCCGCGCTCGAGACTTTTCCCGGCGGCGCGGAAGCCAAGCGGCAGATCAAGACGTTGATCTACATGGTCGACGAAAAGCCGGTGTTGGTGTGCGTGCGCGGAGATCATACCGTCAGCGAGACGGCATTGGCGCGTCTGTTCGGCGCCGACGCAAAATTTTACGCGGCCCATCCGGAACAAATTCTCGAAGCCATGGGCGCAAACGCGGGATCGCTCGGCCCGGTGGGCGTGACAAAACATCGCATCATCATCGACGAAGCGCTGCGCGGTCGAAAGAACATGACCACCGGCGCCAATCAGGACGACGTCCACATCCGCGGCGTGGTGGTGGATCGTGATTTCACCGGAGAATATCATCACGTCCGTTGGGTGGAAGAA
>CAZIDA010000585.1:0-2325 GCA_964537865.1 uncultured Acidobacteriota bacterium | reverse complement strand
GTGCTGACGCCATCTGCGAACGAATTCAATGGCTGACTTCCAAATACCTGCGAAAGGTCGCCATTAGTAAGCAATGGGGCGCGTGGGAAACCCTTTTCCAAGACCCTGATGATGGACGCTATTGGGAACAAACGTATCCGCAAAGCGAGATGCACGGCGGCGGGCCTCCCGCCTTGAAGTGCCTTTCTAAAGAACAGGCGAAAGCAAAATACGGTGAAGAAGTGACATGACAAACATTTTGATTTGCCTGCTGACGCTGCTCTTTTCTCTGAGCAGCCCGGCAATGGAGGGAAACGCCAATTTTCGGCAGTCCTCCCTTGCCGCAGAGGGGACAGCGGGGGTCGCGGGTGAAGTAGCACAAACGGGAGGCCGCGCTCCGGACTTCATCGTAAGTGAAGGTGGGACGGTCTATCCTGTGCCTGAAGGTGCTACAGGACCGTTTCCGGCTCGAAGTGGCAAAGGCTTTCAATTCACAGGGGGAAGTGGAGGAAATGGTCTCAGCCCCAGCGCGACCGATTTTCGCTTCATGGACCCTGTCACCGCAGGAAAATATCAATACCCTGGAGGCTATGGCTCTTACGGCAATGCCGCCGGGCAAACAATCAATCCGCTTACGGGGCAAACAATAGCGCCTTCAAATCCTTGGTGGCATATACCAGCACAATGAGTTTATTTATGAATCAAAACGAAGCCAAAAAACCCGCTCTTGATTGCCTAGTAAAGCGCGATTTGGCGGGAATCACCTTTGTTCGAGGCTACATTCAGTTCCTTTTTGATGGACCGGTTTTTAACACTTATACCCTCCCAAGCGTAAAAATCCCCACCGGCACATTCAACCCTACGACACCCGGCTATCGTGACGCTTTATGTGAATTGATCGGAAAAGTCGTCACTGCAACACACGAGGAACCGAAGGTAAGAATATCAGTTCAGTTCGTTGACGGGGCCAGCATTGAGGTTTCGTTAAGAGACGAAGACCGAGTTTGCGCTGAGGCCGCCATGTTGCAGACCGGCTCCGCAAAGGACTGGAACGTCTGGTAATGCATATGGCTGAATGACAACGACCGTTCAATTTCACTGGTTGTGGCGAGTGGTTCTGGGGATTTGGCTCGCCGCGATTGGGTTTTCGACGCTTCCGACATTCGCCTACGACAGTCAGGTTCAATCGCATACTGGGACCAAACTTGGCTATGACGACGGTTCGGCCACAACTGCGGAGTATGGCGGCGTGGCAGTGTCCTCTGTGTATGAGCACGCAAGCGATCTTGGCGGAACCCGCACTCCTTTTGCCGTTTTCGCCAAATTTCTAGCCGCAGAGGGGGGAGAAACGTTGACGGCGTATCGTGCAATCAATCCCGCCTATGCTGATACAACGGAGGCATCTGGACAGTTCTACCAATCCGGAGCGGCTGGACGATTGGGCAACGATGGTATTTATGCCAACACGACTCCCGAAGGCGCAATTGCGGAGTTTCAGTATCACAACCCAGGTGTTGATCCTGCCGTCTTTGAAGTCCAATATCCAGCAAGTCCCACGCTGAACATCAGTCCGCCGTCTGGTTACTTTAGTTCACCGTTGCCTTTTACCGGCGATGCGAACATTTTGACGGCTCCTTCGTTGCGAGCGCCGGGGACACTTAACCTGCTCATCCGTGACGGTGCAGTTCCGGGAGCGAGGCTGCCATGAAGAAGCGTCTAGTCAGGTGCTATCGTGGGTTTGCATCCGTGCCCGGCAGGTGCAACATCGAGGTGTTCTACACATTGCCGGAGATGTATCTTATCAAGCTGTTCTCGTGTATTGAGTGTGGCGAAATCTTTGTCATTGATTTTGAGAATCCCAACTTTGCGGGCAAAACAGCCGACCAGATTGCGGGGGGTGCGGTATGCCTAAAATGTGGGAAGCCGCTTCAAGAGACCCTGCGGCCTTACCCGGAAAACTTTCGCACGGATGAGGGTCAAATTGGACACTTCGAGCCTGACCGCATAATCCCGCCGGACTCCGAAAGCCTTGTGAAAGAGTTCACAGAGCTTGGCTGACGTGAGCCCCTCAAAATCCTCACAGCCATCTCTCTTAAACGCAGTTTGAGGCCCACGATAACGGCGGGAATTTTGGGCGAATATCGCATGGTGGAAGCGGGAATTTAATGATGGACGCTGCACTCCTTGTGAAACAAGGGGGCGGACGGAACAGGTTTTCCGCAGTGGTTCGCGCCGGACTTTCCCAAAGATTTTCCACCGGCACCACGCGACCAACTCACGCGGCGTTGCGGTGGGATACGTTCCCACGAACCGGGAAATGATGATGCGGCGGACACTTTGGAAACC
>CAZIDA010000584.1:0-2326 GCA_964537865.1 uncultured Acidobacteriota bacterium | reverse complement strand
CCATACAAGCGACCCGACGGAATTCTCCAAGCGATGACCTGCTCTGTGTTTTCATGCAAATCAAGAAGGCGACACCCGTGCTTGAAAAAAATCAAAAACCCCGGCAGATCGACGGGACGATTCCAATCACGGGTGATGCGCCCAATAATCATTAACCGTTGTTCACATCCGTGAAGGAGAAAAGAAAAAATGAAGATCGTTGGAATCATGGCGTCCGTGGTGGTGGTGGAAGTGGCGCTTTTTTTAGTTTTTGTCTACTCGGGGATGTACAATGTCGCCAGCATATCTCCAGAACCCGGCTTGCTCCGTTGGCTTTTCAGCACAACCGCCCGACGATCTATCCAACATCATGCCAAAGGAATCGCGGCTCCATCGCTTGCGGATGACTCCCTGATCAAAGAAGGATTCGATCATTACCATGAAATGTGTGCGGGTTGCCACGGCGCTCCCGGAGTCGAACGATCGGAGATTGGAGTCGGGTTGTATCCGCAAGGGCCGAACCTCGCCCGTTCGGTAAAGACGATTTCCCCCGAAGAACTTTTTTGGGTCATCAAGCATGGCATCAAGAGCAGCGGAATGCCGGCGTTTGGGCGGACTCATACCGATCAGCAAATCTGGGCTATGGTGGCCTTCCTTGAGAAGCTGCCGCACATGACTCCGGCGGAATACAAAGTCTATGAGAAAACCGCGGTCAACGAAGAGCCTATGGATATGGATATGTCTCGGCACAAGCATTGAATGGAGACGGCGCCGAAACCTCTGCGCCGCCTCCGGGCGTACAAGTCATTGGTTATATCGTTATAAACAAAAAAAGGAGAAATCCAGATGAGAATCAAATCATACAAAATGCTAATCGCAGTTCTTCTGTTGTTGAGTTTCTTCAGCGGATCCTTGCCCATCGTCGCCAATCCGGCGAAGAGGGATGACGGTCCGCTCGCCTTCACCAATGTCGCGTCCCAGACAAGAACGTTCATTGGGTATTACCGCTCCATCCAATTGAACCCACGGCAGAAGATGATCATGGACGAAGCGCTCGGCTCCATTCCTGCGCCTTGCTGCAAGAACTTTTCGGCGCGCACTTGTTGCTGCCCCTGCAACTTTGCGAAAAGCCTCTGGGGACTTTCGAATTATCTGATCGCCAAGCAGCATTACAACGTGGCGCAAGTGCGGAAGGCCGCCACCCAATGGATCAGCTTCACCCATTCCAGCGGCTTCGCCGGTGACGCCTGTCAGAAAGGCCGCTGCCAATTGCCGACCTCGAAGGACGGGTGCGGAGGAATGAATGAGAACAACCTTGTCTTTTGAGCGTTGACCTTCGTCAGCTCTGAAGGAGCGCATGAAAGGAGTAAGTGCTATGAAATACCAATTGAAGTTCTTTGTCCTGGTAAGCCTGCTTGTGTGGGGCTCGGTCGCCTGGGGCGCTCAGGTGAGCGCCCCGAAATCCGGAAAGCTGGTCACCGACGACGAACGAAACACGGTCCAGATTTTTCGAAGCGTCACTGACGCCGTGGTTCATATTGCGTCCAAGGAGATCGTCGATTTGAAGTACGACCAGATAACGCCGGAGAGTGGAATCGGCACGGGAATCCTCTTCTCCCCCGACGGACTGATTCTGACGAATTACCATGTCATCGCGGATTCCAATCAAATCGATGTAACGCTGAACAATGGACAGAGTGAGCGCGCCAGCCTCACTGGAACCGCTCCGACGCTCGATCTTGCGGTCATCAAGATTGAACCCGGTCAAACGCCTTTCACGCTCGCCCGACTCGGGGATTCCGACGATCTCACGGTGGGACAGAAGGTGCTGGCGATTGGGAACCCTCTCGGCTTCCACAATACTCTCTCCGTGGGAGTCGTGAGCGCGCTGGATCGCACCCTTGATGAATTGTCTCTCGAATTGGAAGGAAAGATTATCCAAACGGATGCCGCCATAAACCCCGGCAGCAGCGGCGGTCCCCTTCTGAATTCCAGCGGCGAGGTCATTGGAATCAACGCCGCCGTTGCTGCCCAGGCCAACAATCTGGGGTTTGCCATCCCCATAAACATGGCCAAGGAAATCCTGCCGGATCTCCTCCGCTACGGCCACCCCATGAGGCCTTTCGTGGGCTTTGATGCCATGGAGATCAATCCGTACTTGTCTCAACTCTTCAACCTGCCCATACAACGGGGATTGTTGGTGCAGCAGGTTGTGGAGCCGGGACCGGCTTTTGACGCGGGACTGCGTGGCGGACGAAGAATGGTGTTCTACAACAAAGAAAAAATCTTTTTGGGCGGCGACATCATCACGGAATTTAACGGCGTCAAGACCCCGACCATGGATGCC
>CAZIDA010000583.1:0-2336 GCA_964537865.1 uncultured Acidobacteriota bacterium | reverse complement strand
GCTCGCATCCACCTGGCGGCCGAGAAAAATCTTCGCCAACGCGACGCCGGCATTCACCGGATCGATGCGGTAGCACGAAAACGCCCCCCAGAAGATGGCCAGGATGATCCAAAACCGGTACCGGAACTCGAAGTTCTCGTTCCGAATCATTTGCTTTCTCCGCGAAAGGAATGGACTTCATTCGCGTAGCACTTTCATCGTCAAGCTGCCCCGCAGTCTATTCCAACGTGAGGGATAGCCGCAAGGATCGAATTTCACCGGATATCTTCGCCAAGTCTTCGCCCGGCTCAGTCGCGCTTTGGCCTTCCGCTTGACAATTTTCTGAAAGTTCTTAATATATTAGCGCTCGTTCAAACTGAGTGCTAGCGTGCGGCATTATCTTGTTGTCATTCCGCTGCTTACCTAAAAAATCGCCGCAAGAAACACATTGTCTTAATGCGGTCTTATTGAATCTGGAAAGAATATCTTTAACGAAAGGAGTCGCGTCTCATGAAAATTCGGCCTCTACACGATCGAATCATCGTAAAGCGCCTGGAGGAGGGCGAAGTGGTGAAGGGAGGTATCATCATCCCCGACACCGCCAAGGAAAAACCTCAGCAAGGCGAAGTCGTCGCCGTCGGCAACGGCAAAATCCTGGAGAACGGAACCAAGGTTCCCTTGGACGTCAAAGCCGGTGACACCATCCTGTTCGGCAAGTATTCCGGAAACGAAATCAAGATTGACGAACAAGAGCTGCTGATCCTGCGCGAAGACGAGGTGCTGGGCGTGATCGAAGGCGCCGCCAAGTCCGCCAAAGGCGGCAAGTAACCCGGCCGGAGGCAAGTCGGAAGGCTGGCTCGCATCCGGACTCACACGGCGGCCCAGCCACCGGAAAGATTCTCAAATCGAAATTTAATGGAGGATTAAGAAAATGGCAAAGCAGATCGTACACGGTGAGGATTCCCGCCAAGCGATGTTGCGCGGCGTGAATCAACTGGCCGATGCAGTCAAGATCACGCTCGGTCCCAAGGGCCGCAACGTCGTGCTCGACAAGAAGTTCGGATCGCCCTTGATCACCAAGGACGGCGTGACGGTGGCCAAGGAAATCGAATTGAAAGACACGTTGGAAAACATGGGCGCGCAAATGGTCCGCGAAGTCGCGTCGAAGACCAGCGACGTCGCCGGCGATGGCACGACCACCGCGACCGTGTTGGCCCAATCCATTTTTCGCGAAGGCGTAAAGACCGTGGCCGCGGGCGCCAATCCCATGGCGCTGAAGCGCGGCGTCGAGCTCGCCGTTCGCGTCGTTTGTGGTTACGACGAGCCACAGAAGGACGGCTCCAAGAAACACTTCAAGGGAGAGCTAGAAAAGCTCTCCAAGGATGTGAAGGAAGGCAGCATGATCGCCCAAGTAGGGACGATTTCTGCGAACAACGATTCCACGATTGGTACCATGATCGCGGAAGCGATGAAGAAAGTCGGCAAGGATGGCGTCATCACGGTGGAAGAAGCTAAAACCATTGAAAGCGATCTCGAAATTGTAGAAGGAATGCAGTTCGATCGCGGCTACCTCTCTCCCTATTTCGTTACCGATCCGGAGCGCATGGAAGTGGTGCTGGAGAATTGCTACATCCTGCTCCACGAAAAGAAAATCAGCTCCATGAAAGATCTGCTGCCGCTGCTCGAGCAGATTGCGAAGTTGGGCAAGCCGCTGTTGATCGTGGCCGAGGAAGTGGAAGGCGAAGCGCTGGCCACGTTGGTGGTCAACAAACTCCGCGGGACGCTGCAAGTGGCGGCCGTGAAGGCGCCGGGATTCGGCGATCGCCGCAAGGCCATGCTCGAAGACATCGCCATCCTCACCGGCGGACGCGTTCTCAGCGAAGATCTCGGCATCAAGCTGGAGAACGTGAAGATGGACGACCTGGGTCGCGCCAAGAAAGTGACCATCGACAAAGACAACACCACCCTCGTCGAAGGGGCCGGCAAGCACTCCGACATCGAAGGGCGCGTGAAGCAATTGCGCACGCAGATCGAGGAGACCACTTCCGATTACGATCGCGAGAAGTTGCAAGAGCGGTTGGCGAAGTTGGTGGGCGGCGTCGCGGTGATCAAAGTGGGCGCGGCGACTGAGACTGAAATGAAGGAAAAGAAAGCGCGCGTTGAAGACGCCATGCACGCCACCCGCGCGGCCGTCGAAGAAGGCATCGTGCCGGGCGGCGGCGTGGCTTTGATTCGCGCCTTGCCGGCGGTCGAGAAACTGAAGCTGGAAGGCGACGAGCAGATCGGCGTCAACATCGTGAAGCGCGCCCTCGAAGAGCCGCTGCGACAGATCGTGCTGAACGCCGGTCACGAAGGCG
>CAZIDA010000582.1:0-2342 GCA_964537865.1 uncultured Acidobacteriota bacterium | reverse complement strand
CAAATGAAAGTTATCGGGCAGACCATGTCCGGGTCGATTCTTGTACATCAGGTAGTAAGCCACCGGGATGACCAGCAAGCTGAAAAGCGTGGAGGCAAACAGCCCGAAGATGAGCGACCACGCCAAGCCCGCAAACACCGAATCTTTGGTGATCGGCCAGGCGCCGAGCATGGCCGCGCCGGAGGTCAACAGGATGGGGCGCAGCCGCACGGAACAACTCTCGATCAGCGCCTGAATCAACGTGCGACCGCGAGCCAGCGCGATGTGCACAAAATCCACAATGATGATGGAATTCCGCGTCACGATGCCGGCCAGCGCGATCATGCCGATCATGGCCGGGGAGCTGAAGAAAAGCGGATCGGGATACCCGCCCACCTGTCGCGTGCCGAGGTGATTGAGAAGCCAATAACCGGGCATCACTCCGATCACCATCAGCGGAATGGCCATCATGATGACAATGGGCAGACGGAACGATCCGGTCTGTTGACTGAGCAGGATGTAGATGGCCAGCAAGGCCCCGAGGAATCCGATGCCCAGGTCGCGGAAGATATGCATGGTCAGGCGCATTTCGCCTTCGTCCCACCACTGCACTGTGATGCCATCCGGAACCGCCCACGGTATGCCGCCTCCTTTCTTAAACAGCGTGCGCGTGTTCAGCGGTCGCGGTTTGGCGTTGCGTTCGGGATGGCCTTCGGCCGCCAGTTGCTCGGGGGTGCGCTGATCCGCGCGAAGATCCAGGATGGTCTCGACCGGAGGACGCCCCGCCATTTCCGCCGTGACATAAACGACGCGTTCCAAATCGCGATGATAAATAGTCTTGTTCTCGATCTCTGATTGCCAGCTTCCCAACTGCGAAATTGGAACTAGATTCCCTTTTTGTCCGCGCACGTAAATGCGCGAGAGATCGGCGGTCGAGGATCGGTCTGCCCGCTCCGGCCACAACACGATCGGGAGCGGGTTGCGCTCGGTGGGCACGGCCACGGTTCCCGCCTCCGCGCCGCTTAACGCCAAACGCACGGTGCGGTTGATATCGTCGGTGGCCACGCCGTTCAACGCGGCTTTCGTTTTGTCGACGGTGAAAACGTATTTCTCCTGGTTCTCCTCGACCGTATCGTCCAAGTCCACGATCCCCGGTTCCTGTCGCATCCGGCGTTTCACAATCTGGGCGGCGTGAATCAGATCTTCATAGCGGTCGCCCGGCTGTCCATAAACGGAAGCCACCACGGTGGACATCACCGGAGGGCCGGCGGGCAGCTCGACGATCTTCAGCTTCACGCCATCGCGCTCGGCAATGGCGGTCAGATCGTTTCGCAAGCGCAACACGATTTCGTGACTGCCGGCCGTGCGGTCCGTTTTGTGAATCAGGTTCACCCGGATGTCGCCTTTGTTCGGCGATTGCCGCAGAAAATAGCGGCGCGCCATGCCGTTGAAATCGAACGGCGAGGCCGTGCCGACGTAAGACTCGAAGTCGGTCGCCTCCGGAACCGTCCGAAGATAGTTTTCGAAATCGCGCGCGGCGGCGTCGGTGCGCTCCAAACTGACGCCGCTCGGCATGTCGAGCACGAGCAGAAATTCATCCTTGTTATCGAAGGGCAATTGCTTGGGCTTGACGCGCCGCGTTCCCACCAGCATCAAGCTGCCGATGAAGGCCACCACGATCGCTCCGAGAAAGATGTAGGTGTTCCGGCGCCGCGTGAGCAGCGGTTCGAGCAGCGGACGGAACACGCGATACGTCCACATCTGCGTCACCTTGACTTCGGCGGTTTCTTGAGCGGGCGCTTTGCCGGTTTTGTCCGGGTTGTAACGGCGCCGCATTACCAGGTACGCCAACCAGGGCGTGATGGTGAAGGAGACGATCATCGACATCAGCATGGTCATGGGAACGTTCACCGCCATCGGCCGCAGGTAGTCGTGCATCTCTTCGGTCACGAAGAACAGCGGCGAAAAAGAAATCATGACGGCGATGGTGGCGGCTATCAGCGGCGGACGGACTTCGTTGACGGCTTCCAGCACGATCTGCCGCGTGGCCTTGCCCGCCATTTTGAAGTGACGGTGAATGTTCTCGACATCCACGATGGGATCGTCCACCAACAATCCCAGCGCGACCGTCAACGCAAACAAGGTGACTCGGTTGATGGAGAAGCCAAACAGGTAGTTGGCGGCCAGCGTGAATCCGAAGACGCAGGGGACGGCCACCGCCACCACCATGGCGTCCGCGAAGCCGAGCCCGATGGTCAGCAGCGCGATCACCACGATGATACCGACCAGCAAACCTTCAACCAGTTCGTTGACCTTGTCGTCGGCGGTAACGCCGTAGTTGCGCGTGACCGCCACCTTGACAT
>CAZIDA010000581.1:0-2343 GCA_964537865.1 uncultured Acidobacteriota bacterium | reverse complement strand
CCGCACATGGAGCAGAAGTGGGCCAGCTTGGCGGACTCCTTCGGCAGCGTTTCGTCGTGGAAGGCGCGTGCGCGGTCGGGGTCCAATCCCAGATTGAATTGATCCTCCCAGCGGAATTCGAACCGCGCCTTGGAGAGGGCGTTGTCGCGAATTTGGGCGCCGGGATGTCCTTTCGCGAGATCGGCGGCGTGCGCGGCAATCTTGTAGGTGATGATTCCTTCCTTGACGTCGTCCTTGTTTGGCAAGCCGAGATGTTCCTTCGGGGTGACGTAGCACAGCATGGCGCAGCCGAACCAGCCAATCATGGCGGCGCCGATGCCGGATGTGAAGTGATCGTAGCCCGGCGCGATGTCGGTGGTGAGCGGGCCGAGCGTGTAGAATGGCGCCTCCGCGCAATACTTCAATTGCAGGTCCATGTTTTCTTTGATGAGATGCATGGGCACGTGGCCGGGGCCTTCGATCATCGTTTGCACGTCGTGCTTCCAGGCGATTTGGGTCAACTCGCCGAGCGTCTGCAACTCGCCGATTTGCGCTTCGTCGTTGGCGTCCTGAACCGAGCCGGGCCGCAGGCCGTCGCCCAGCGAGAAGCTCACGTCGTAGGCCTTCATGATCTCGCAGATCTCTTCAAAGTGCGTGTACAAGAAATTTTCTTGATGATGCGCCAGGCACCACTTCGCGAGAATCGATCCGCCGCGCGAGACGATGCCGGTCAACCGTCGCGCCGTCAACGGGACGTATCCCAGCAGCACGCCCGCGTGAATGGTGAAATAATCGACGCCTTGTTCGGCTTGCTCGACCAGCGTGTCGCGGAAAATCTCCCACGTCAATTCCTCCGCCTTGCCGTCGACCTTTTCCAGCGCCTGATAAATCGGGACGGTTCCCAGCGGCGTGGGGCAATTTCGCAGAATCCATTCGCGTGTTTCGTGGATGTGTTTTCCTGTCGACAGATCCATGATGGTGTCGGCGCCCCAGCGAATGCCCCAGGTCATCTTCTCCACTTCTTCGTGAATCGACGAAGTGACGGCGGAGTTGCCGATGTTGGCGTTGATCTTCACCAAAAAATTCCGCCCGATGATCATGGGCTCGAGTTCGGGATGATTAATGTTGGCCGGGATGATGGCGCGACCGCGCGCCACTTCGCCGCGCACAAATTCCGGGGTGATGACGGCGGGGATGTCGGCGCCAAAACTTTCGCCGGCATGTTGGCGCGTGAAAATCTCCGGCAACTCATCGCGCCGCTGATTTTCGCGCAGCGCCACGAACTCCATCTCCGGCGTAATCACGCCGCGGCGCGCGTAATGCATCTGCGAAACGTTTCGTCCGGCCTGGGCTCGACGCGCCGGACGTTTTCGATCAAACCGAAACTCGGCGAGCTGAGGATCCTGCAATCGTTGACGGCCATAAGCGGAGGACGGCTGACGGAGAACGTCCGTATCGCCGCGCTCCTCAATCCACGCGGAGCGAAGGGCCGGCAAGCCCTCGCGTATATCAACGCGCACCTCCGGATCGGTGTAGGGTCCGGAGGTGTCGTAAACATAAATGGGCAGATTTTTTTCGGCGCCAAAAGTGGCCGGCGTGTCCGCCTGGACAATCTCCCGCATGGGCACGCGAAGGTCGGGTCGCGAGCCTTCGACGTACACCTTGCGAGAGTTCGGCAAGGCCTGAACGACCGCTTCGTCGACGTGAGCGGTTTCGCTTAAGAATTTGGAAGGTGCGCTCATGAAAACTCCTTGAACCCGGTGGGAACTCTCCCGCCGCATCCTATGACCGCGGGATGCGATTGATCGGCGAGGAAGAATTCCTTTCGGGCTACGCGCCTCGCGACATCGCGCCGAATCCTTTTTCCCGTTCGTGCCGACACGGTCGCTGCGCGGCTCCTCTCATTCCTTTCCACAAAACGAATCTCGGAGACCGTGTGATTCAGGGCGCTCTGGCCTCGTTGAGAAGACAAAAATTATAGCATAAATCAGAGGCGCTCACTCGGAGGCCTCGACGCCTTGAGGGCTTGATCACTTCAGTTCGCCAACGATTGCCCGGAAATCTTCTCGATGATTCGGAGGGGCGCCTGATCGGGAGAGACCAGACCGGCCATCGGAATGATGAAGGTCTGCTCCAGCGCGAATTGTCCGGACAACACGGCGTGGGGAACGCCATCCGTGAAGACGATCCAGGTGGCGCCGGGAGGGAATTCGGATTGCGTCTTCAGGGAATGCTCTTGAAAGGCCTCGTGCTCCTTGAGGTAATCGTGAAAGTGAAGCATGAATCGGTCGTAAGGCGAGCGATCGGCGACGGGCAATTTCAGAAATCGCGAAGCGCGAACAGCCGATCTCGCGAGTTGTCGCG
>CAZIDA010000580.1:0-2368 GCA_964537865.1 uncultured Acidobacteriota bacterium | reverse complement strand
ATGCGAATTGGTCATATCGCCGGCCGTTGAGAGGAAGATCCTGAATCTCGGTTCGCGTAACCAAGCTTGCTTCCTCGGTTTTCACCACATCGGGAAGTTCCCCCGTGGCGGCCACATTGACTACCGTTTGAATCGAGCCTAAACGGAGTTTCGCCATAACCGTGGCGGTGGATCCAACGTTGACGACGACATGCTGCTCCAGCGTAGCGAAGCCGGCTTTTTCGATGCGCACCATGTAGTCGCCCGGGGGCAGAACCGGAATATTGAACAGACCCACGGCTCCCGTGCTGGTGGCGCGGACCATTCCCGTGTGTGTCTCTCTTGCCGTGACCTGCGCTTCAGCCACTACCTTTCCGCTTGGATCTGTCACGGTACCGGTAATGGCCCCCGACCCAAGCTGGCTTTGGGCGAAACACAATACAGTGAAAACCAAACAGGACATCGAAACCAACAAGAGAAAGGTCATGCGACGCATAACTGCCTCCTTGATTCGTTCTTTGAATTTGGTCTCCTGAATTCTGTATGCCCGCCGCGGCGGGGAACCGAGAACGTCGGCCCTCGAACACTATTGACCCTACTTCACGATCTTGATCTGTCCCGGATCGGTCAATTCGATTTGAGCCTTTCCGCGATAGTCCACGAACACACCCGAGACGACGACTTCCTTGCCTTCCAGGGTCTTCACGTCCGGGAACTTTGGGAAGTCCGGATTCTTCAGGACGGCCGTGAGTGCTTTGGCGTATTGAGCATCAAAATCCAACACCAGCATATCGCCATCGCGTTCCTCATAGATTTTCGCCACGGCGCCTTTGAGGGCCGCCTTTTGTCCGATCTTTTTGTGCGCGCCGTCCAGGTCGTGGGCGTCGATCGCGGTCTTGTATAAATTGTCGGCTTTTGAAACAGTCCCGAATTTGACCGTTTTGGACGCCACCACGTGCTGCAGCGGTTTCATGGCGTCTCGGTCTTGCTGACCGCCCGATTTCGATGTCGACTGGGCTGCGCCCCAATAAGCACCACCCATCACCAGCATTGCCACCAAACTCAGACCTACCAGTTTATGTCTCATGTGTCTTCTCCCTCGTGAAAATAGGTGTTTGAAAAATCGATAACGATTCAGGACTTCAATGGATGATGGGGCCGCCGCGAGCGGGCGCCGATACTGCGTTAAGTCAGATCAGTGCGCAACCCCCGCCTTGATGGCCGCGTCGCCGCAACCCGGGCATTCCGACAACAAAGGAAAGTGGCCTGAAGAACCGCGGCCAATGTCTTCCACAACTTCAGCCTAGCACGGGAAACTTGCGGGAACCTTTCCTGAACATTACATCTGTGAAAGGTAAGGGAGAAGAACGCGGGAGGTTAGCTGAGAGGGGCCGAAGCAATCGGCAGATGGAGCGTGAATTGAGAACCAACGCCAGGTTGACTGCATACTTCGATTTGACCGTGGTGCGCTTGAACGACCGCCTTCACCAAGCTCAGACCAAGTCCCAGTCCTCTCTGCGCGCGACTCTGATCGCCCCGGTAAAGACGGTCCCAAATCTTGGGGATTTCTTCCAACGAAATTTCAATCCCCGTGTCTTTGATGGTGAGGATGGCTTCTTGCTCTCGCTGGATCGCTTCCAGCTCAATGCTCCCGCCCTGGGGCGTGTACTTAATGGCGTTATCCAACAGGTTGGCGAGGACCTGCTGCATCCGGTTCCGGTCGACGCTCAGACAGAGGTCTCTGGGAGGGACCACACGCAAAGCCACGTCTTTTTCTTCGGCTACGTGTCGATAGAGTTCGACGGCATCTTCCATCAAGGCGGAAATATTGACGGGTTCAAAGCGCAGTTGCATGGCGCCGGTTTCGGCTTCCGAGATATCCATGAGGGTGTTGAGCATGGTCAAAATGCGGTCCGATTCCTCCACGCAATCCGCCAAAGCGTCCCGACAGGTCCGCAGATCCGCCTCGGATCGCAAGGCCATTTCCGCCGTGCCCCGCAATCGCATCATGGGCGTGCGCAAATCGTGCGCTACATTATCCAAAGAACCGCGCATGCTGTTGATCAAGGTTTCGATTTTTTCCACCATGCCGTTGAAGAGCGCGACCAAGTCATCGAGTTCATCCCCGATCTGGCCGGCCGGCACGCGGGCTTGGATCTGACCCCTGGTGATGGATTGAATGGTTTGCACCAAGCCGCGGATGGGGCGCAAGGCACGATACGCCGCCAGCCAGCCCGAGACAATTCCCAGAAGAATAACCGGGGCCATAAAGACCGCAAAAATCCGGCGGAACCGCGCCAGCAAAGCGCGTGTCTCCGCCGTGCTCTTCCCGATCTGCAGCAGCATCCCGTCCGGCAACAAAGTGGATTCAATCTCCAGCGTGTTGTCG
>CAZIDA010000579.1:0-2374 GCA_964537865.1 uncultured Acidobacteriota bacterium | reverse complement strand
GTGTTTCAAATCACGCACTTGGTCAGCACACTCTTTTCCATTGTGTCAGCGGCAATTTATGGGTATGTGGCCGCTCGCCTGCGCCAGCGGGCAATTTCCAACCCGGGTGCGCGCCTGGCCTGGCACTTGTTCGGTCTTTGGTGGTACTGTGTGGCTGCCACGACGCTAGTAGACGGCATCCTGAATCTGCTCGGCGCGTTCAACATCGTCTCTCTTCCCCCCTTTGTTGCGCTGACGTACGTCAGCATCCTGCTCATCTGCATCGCACTGTGGGGACTGCTCTATTATCTCGTCTATCTCTTCACGGGCAGCCAGCGCTCCCTGATCCCGCTCACGATTTTCTATATCCTCTATTACGTCCTGCTGGTTTACTACATTACCGCGGGCGATCCGGCCCGCGTGGAGATCACACGCTGGACCACTCAACTTGTTTACGCTCACCCGCTCACGGGTCCGTTTTTTTCGCTGGCGCTCGTCTTGCTTGTGTTCCCGCAGATTCTGGCTTCGCTGGCGTATTTCACGCTTTTTTTCCGCGTGCGCGAGGCGACACAGCGTTATCGTATTCTGCTCGTCTCGTGGTGCATCATTCTTTGGTTCGGCAGCGCGTTTGTGGTTTCGGCGGCAGGTTTGTCCCAGGAAGATTGGTGGCAGATCCTCAGCCGCTTGATTGGGCTGGGCGCGGCGACGGGAATTTTGTGCGCGTATTTCCCGCCGGAAATCATCCGGCGCAGATTTGGAATTGCATCCATTGCGGAGCAAATGCAGGCATAAGGCGAAATCCGGCTTTCCCGTTTTGCTCAACAATCATCACGTCATAAGGAGACAGCGATGAACGATAGGCCCGTCGAAATTCTTTTGGTCGAAGATAATCCCAACGATGTGGAACTGGCGCTGCACGCCCTAAAGAAGAACAACATTGCCAATCGTGTCGAGGTCGTGCGCGATGGGGCTGAGGCGCTCGACTTTATCTTTTGTACTGGCGCGTATGCACCGCGCAATATTGACCATGCTCCCAAAGTCATCCTGCTCGATTTAAAACTGCCCAAAGTGGACGGGCTGGAGGTGCTGCGGCAAATCAAGTCCGACCCCCGCACGCGAACGATCCCGGTGGTAGTGCTCACCTCCTCGCGTGAGGAGCGCGACATCGTCGAGAGTTACAACCTGGGCGTCAACAGCTACATCGTCAAACCGGTGGACTTCGAGCAGTTCACCGAAGCCGTTCGGCATTTAGGGCTTTATTGGCTGCTGCTCAATCAGCCGCCAGTGGTTTGACGCAAAGCGCACAGATCGAGCAAATCTGTAGTCTGTTCATGGAGATTCTTATGCCCACTCCCTTGCGGGTTCTCATCCTTGAAGACCGGCCCACCGATGCAGAATTGATATTGCATGAACTGCACCAGGCTGGGTTCGATCCCGAATGGCAGCGGGTGGAGACCGAAGAAGAATACCTTGCCGCCCTCCGCCCGGCTTTGGATATCATCCTCTCCGATTACAAACTGCCGCAATTCGATGGCCTGAGCGCCCTGCGCCTTCTGCGGGCGCGCGGCCTTGACATCCCGTTCATCCTCGTCTCCGGCACGATCGGCGAAGACCTCGCCGTCGAGTGCATCAAGCAGGGCGTGGATGATTATCTGCTGAAAGATCGGCTGACGCGCCTCGGCCCGGCGGTGAAAAGCGCACTGGAGCAGAAACGACTGCGCATCGAACAGAGACGAATGGAGAGGGAGATCAAACAGAAATCTGATGACTTGACCCTAATTAATACGCTCAACAAAGCTGTCAATCGTGGAGATAGTCTTAAGGATATTGTTCAACTTCTGAGCGCGGAAACCAGGAGGATGTTCGCTTGCTCTGGAGCGACCGTGTATCTTCTCGATGAAGACAAGAAATATCTGGTAATGCAGAATCTCAACATCTCCCCGACAACGGCAAAGCGAATTGAAACCTTGATAGGTATGAAGATCTCTGAAATAAGAATCGCATTGACGGAGCAGAGTCAATACCAGAAGGTGCTGCAAGCAGGTAAGCCACAGCTCACCAACGATCCTCAGATCATCCAAAGTTTCATGGCAGGCTTCACAGAGAATGAACTGCTGAGAAAGTTTATCCCCAGGATTTACCGGTTCCTGGACATTAACTCGATGATAAGTATCCCCCTTATTTCGGAAGGCGAGATTGTGGGTCTGCTGGATGTATCGCGAAAGGAACTATTTGCGGATTCAGACGTGCATAGGTTGGCGGTTATTTCCGAAGAGATTTCAGCTGCAATCCAGCGCAAACAGGCAGAAGAAACGATTCGGCGCAACGAGGTATTGTTGCTTCAGACCGGTGAAATGGCGAAGGTCGGCGGTTGGGAGCTTGATTTGCCAAGCAT
>CAZIDA010000578.1:0-2376 GCA_964537865.1 uncultured Acidobacteriota bacterium | reverse complement strand
AATATGTAATGAAATTGCAAGAGGAGGATGATTATGCAATCATAGACGAGCAAAACCAACAATCAATATGAACGAAAGGAGAACAAACTCATGAAGTACATGCTACTACTTTACGTGAACCCCGCTCAGCAATTCCCGTTTTGACTTGGCGTTGACTGTAGCGAGCATTGCGCGTATGCTTGAGGCGGTCGTTTCAGGTTCCCCAGATGAGAACCAGGAGGCTTGCCGATGGTTACACAGGCCCCACTTTCAGCCGACGCTTTGATTAACTTGGTTCGTGGCGAATTTGAACAAGTTCGCGATCGGCGGGAAGACAATGCCACGATTACCTTGCCGGATGCGTTGATGTCGGGCTTCGCCCTGTTCGCCCTGAAAGACCCGTCGCTGTTGGCGTTTGAAGAACGATGGGCGACGGACCACAATCTGCACACGATTTTCCAGATTGAGCAGGTGCCGTGCGATACGCAAATGCGCACGATCTTGGACGAGGTGGAGCGTGACGACCTCCGGGGAGTGTATCGGCGGCTCCACGGGGAGTTGGCGGCGCAGGGTGAATTGAGCCAGTATCTTTTCCTGGAGGGTAGCTATCTGGTGTCCCTGGATGGGACCGGCTACTTTAGCTCGACGAAGGTGCATTGTCCAGCCTGTCAACAAAAGGTCAACGCACAAACAGGCGAGATTACCTATTATCATCAGATGCTTGGGGGTGTCATTATCCACCCGGACTTGCGCCAGGTCATCCCCTGGATGCCCGAGCCGATTCTCCGCCAGGAGGGGGCAGCCAAAAATGATTGCGAGCGAAACGCCGCCTGGCGGTTTCTCGACCATTTGAAGGCAGACTATCCACAGCGGGTCTTCACCCTCACGGAAGATGCCTTGAGTCCGAATGCGCCGCACATCCGCCAGATTCGTGCGCACGGGTATCATTTCATTCGGGGCGTCAAGGCAGGCGACCATGCCTACCTGTTTGAGCAGGTGGCGCTGGCTCGCCAGGCGGGGCGGGCGACCGCGTATGAGGTGCGCCAGGGCCAAATCCTGCATCGCTTTTCGTTTGTCAACGGGCTGCCGTTGAATCAATCGAACCCGGATGTCGAGGTGAACTTTATTGAGTATTGGGAACTCCGTCCCGACCAGACGCAGCATTTCAGTTGGGTGACCGATTTTACGGTGACGACCTTGAACGGGATGAGGTTGATGCGCGGCGGGCGGGCGCGCTGGAAAGTGGAGAACGAGACCTTCAACACCCTGAAGAACCAAGGCTATCATTTTGAACACAACTATGGGCATGGGCAGAAGAACTTGTCGGTGGTGTTTGCGGGATTGATGCTGTTGGCGTTTGGGGTCGACCAGATGCCGCAGCTGGCGGATGGGTTATTCCAGGCGGTGCTGAAGAAGAAGAAACGCCTGATCCGGTTGTGGGAGAAGATGCGCGCGCTGTTTGAGACCCTTGAGTTCCAGTCCATGGCGGAATTGTACCGTGCCATTCTATATGGGTATACGGCCCACGTGACAATCGGCGCGTCGCCCTAAATCGGCTCGCGGACGTCTGGAGGATCGGATCGAAAAAAATGGAAACACTGGGGTGACTGTCACGGGCGTTGTCGGGATAATATGTCTCAGCGGCCGTCAGGGCTGTGGAGATGGGTAGACGAACGGACCCTCGCGCGAAGGTCCGGCGGCGCGTGATGCGCTCGGCCTGTCCTTCAATGGCCTGAGCGCTCGCCGAGAGAATCCCAGCGAGAGAAATAACCCGAAACGGGAATTGCTGCATTGCAGGTAGCCTCCTGAGTTGTATCGGGTGTGACAGCCTAATGATACATCCTCAGCGGCTACCTGTCATGCTATGAAATTGTAAACGTATTTCGGTTCAGAGGTGAACCGTGCCAAAGATTCGTAGTGCTTCAGTCGCTCGTCACGGTGATCGGCAGTTTCATGCCGGCTTCGTAATGCCCCGGCATGTGACACGCAAACTCCAGCTCACCGGGCGCGTAGGCTTTGGCGAACGTCACATCGAAACTGCCGTCCGCGCCAGCCCCAAAGTTTTTCTGCTCAACCATCCCCAGAGCCATTTTGTCCATGTCAGACATGCTCATCCCGCGGTCTGCTTTCACCATGGGCATGAGCATGACCTCGTGGGCGACGCTTCCCGAATTATGAAGCGCAAAGTGGTACGGCACGCCCACCTTGAAGGCGGTCAGGGATGACTTGATGTAGAAATCGCCCGCGTCAACCGTAACCGTCACAGGTGCCGCCGCGGAATTCGCAGTGGGCTGGGGCGTTGAACAAGCAGCCAACGCGACCAACGTGAGTACGGAGACGAGAGAGATCATTGCTGCCCTTTTTCTCATAATTCCTCTCCTGAAAAATAGGACGCGG
>CAZIDA010000577.1:0-2379 GCA_964537865.1 uncultured Acidobacteriota bacterium | reverse complement strand
GGCTTGAGCTTGATGCTCGCAAGCGCGTTCACGTAAGCCGCGCCGTCGCGGCGTTCCACATCGCCGGAATTTTTCCACGCCGGGCAGTCAAACACCGGCAGCGGCTTGAGATATTCCCGGTAATCGACGCCCTCTTCTTCAAAAGACCGCAGCCACACGGCATAGTTGAAATGGTCGTCCCAGCCGTCGAAGCGACAACCGTTGCGATACGCCCGCTCGATCACGCGGCCGATGCGGCGGTCGCCGCGCGACATCACGCACTCCATCTGGGACGTTTCCGGATGATGATGCTTGAAGTTGATTCGCGCCGGACGACACAGCGATTGCAGCAGCCGCTGCTTCTCTTTGATGGCTTCCAGATCGCAAAAGCCGAACCACTGAAAGGGCGTGTGCGGCTTGGGGATAAACGACGAGGCCGACAAATTCACGTTCACGCTGCGCTTTGATTTCGTGCTGAGGTCCTTCACTTTCTTGCCGAGTTCGTAAATGCCGCGCACATCGTCGTCGGTTTCCATGGGTAAGCCGATCATGAAGTAGAGCTTGATCAAATCCCATCCCGCCTCAAAGGCCGTCGTGGCGCTGCGGATGACGGACTCTTCGGTGATGTTCTTGTTGATGATGTCGCGCATGCGTTGCGTGCCGGCTTCGGGCGCGATGGTGAGCCCGGTCTTGCGCACGCGCTTCATTTGCGCGGTCACCTCCGGCGTGATGGAGTCGGCGCGCATAGACGTGAGCGAAAGCGCGATCTTGCGCTCCTCCAGTTGGTCCATCAATTTTTCCATCAGCGGATTGAGACAGGAATAATCGGCGGTCGAGAGCGACGCAATGGTGGCTTCATCAAAGCCCGTCAGCTCGCTGGCTTTGACGATGGTGTTGACGATGTCGTCGATGGATCGCTCCCGCAGCGGGCGATAGGTGTAGCCGGCCTGACAGAAGCGGCAGCCGTCGAGACAGCCGCGCGCAATCTCCACCGAGATGCGGTCGTGAACGATTTCCCCGAAAGGCACGATGAGGTCGGCCGGGAAGGGGTAGTCGGAAATGTTGTTGACGTATTGCCGCACGATGGGAAACGGCGGAACGGCGCCGGGGAGACGCGGAACTGGCGCGAGAGCGCCGTGGAAGAATGCTTCGTCGTATCCGGAAGGCCGCCCGACGGCCACGCCGTTTTCTCGCGGCACGACGACTTCGAGTCCGTGCAGCGGATGCGCGACCGTGTCGTACAACGACGGAACATAAACTCCGGGGATCGCGGCGATTTTGCGCAGGAGTTTGGTTTTGTCGGCGCGCGCGTTCATTCCGTCGCCTTCGCGCTTCCACGCTTTCACGCGGTCAATCACGCGCCCAAAAGTCTCTTCGCCGTCGCCCATCACGAAGGCGTCGATGAAATCGGCCATCGGTTCGGGCGACATGGCCACCGGCCCGCCCGCGAGCACCAACGGGAAGCTCAAATCTCGATCGGCGCTGCGCAAGGGGATGCCGCCCAGATCCAACATCAGAAGCACGTTGGTGAACGACATCTCGTACTGCAGCGAGAATCCCACCAGATCGAAATCGCGGAGCGGCGTGCGGGTTTCCAGCGTCGCCAAAGGAACGCCGTTGGCCCGCAGCTTTTCGATCATGTCGATCCAAGGAGTGAAGCAACGCTCGAACGCCACGTCCGGGCGTTTGTTCAGCAGGGAATAAAGAATGCGCACGCCCATGTGCGACATCCCGATTTCGTAAATGTCCGGGAAGCACAGCGCCACCGTGATGTCGACGGTGGCATGATCCTTGACGACTTGGTTCCACTCCCCGCCCAGGTAGCGCACGGGCTTTTCGACCAAGCCCATCAAGGAATCCATGTGGGGAATCGTAGACATTGAAAATCGTCCTAACGCCTTCTCAAAAATCCGGTGAAGTCGCCTTCCCGGCTGCCATTCTTGATCGTGGTGAGCCTCACATTATATTCCAGTTTCACCGGGGACGCGCGGAATTTCCACGGTTGCGCGCGGCGCGGACGCGGCGTTTGCAAACGCGGATCGCCGTGGACGCCTGGAGCCTCAATTCGCGTAACGCCGCATGCGAACATTCAGTATGAGACCGATTCCGACAAAGGTGGACAAAACGGAAGAACCGCCATAGCTGACGAGCGGCAGGGGAATTCCGGTCACCGGCAGCAGGCCGATGACCATTCCGATGTTGATGATCACGTGGAAGGCGAAGAGCGCGACGACCCCCATCACCAAGTAAACGCCGTAACGATCGCGCGCCGTGCGGGCGTGTTGAACGGAGCGAAAGATGACAAATCCCAGCAGCGAAAGGACCACCGCCACTCCGAGAAATCCTTGCTCCTCGGCCACCACCGAGAAAATAAAATCGGTGTGGCGATGCGGGACGAAG
>CAZIDA010000576.1:0-2381 GCA_964537865.1 uncultured Acidobacteriota bacterium | reverse complement strand
GGGTTTTCACACAGACTCTGAAAGGGACACCTTCAATAGCCCAGGGTTGTCCGCCAGCTCTTTGGCGGACAACCCTGGGTCTAGCGGAAGGATAAGATCGCCAAGCCCCGTCAGGGGCGACAGAAACCTATTTTCGGGGCAGAACCGCCGCGGCGAATTGCGCCGGGGGCTCCCATCAATCGCGTGCGCCGAAAATAGAGGCCTTGGACGCTTGGGTAGCCGGGATTCGCCCGGTCTCGCTCGCGTCCCCCGGATTGTTGGGGGATTGGCGAATCCCGGACGTCCGGGATGCTCCAAAAGACAGAGCATCCAGGCAACCACATCAATTTCATGCCTTTGGGTGCGCCGATCCATCGGGGCATGAGCGACTGCTCCGAAAATGTGAAGAAACGTTAGACAACCCTTTCAGGGTTGAACCGTTGGGGTGATTCCATACCCAGGGTAGCTCCGATTACATCGGAGCAACCCTGGGCTATTGAAGGTGTCCCTTTCAGAGTCTGTGTGAAAACTCAAAAATCGAGAAAATCTCGACATCAAAAATGATTACCCTGTCACAGAAAATCAACTGTAGCGCCTCTAATGAAGAAATTGTTTTCCACAGATCAGTGCAACAGGGGTTTTCACACAGACTCTTTCAGGGACAACAACGAGTTCGGCTTAACTGCTGGGTCATTTTCATTGCCTTGGCTACGCCGATGCTTTTGGGCATAAGCCGCAGCCACCCAACAACAGCCAGCGCTACCAAAGCAGACAATTATGTTTCAGAGATTTTGTTTGATGCTAAAATTGTGCGACCCTGAGGACGAATCGGCTGAAGGCATCAGACACCGCTCGACTTCATCACCTCACAGTTTTGTCCAAGCTGCCAAGCGCGGTTGAAGGGGCGCAATATTCTTGTAACGTCTTTAACCGATGATTCGAGCGCATCATTGAAGGATGAAAGTTGTAGGTTCGTCGCCGGCTTGATAGGCGACGCGCAGCAGACGAAAGATCGGGGGACTTGAGTTTGATCCCCGAGGTTGGATCATGAGCGAAGTGGTATGTCCTTTGTGTCGATCTGTCGGCGCCCATCGGTCGAAGCGCGCCGGATTTCGCGAGGAAGTGTTGCTGCGATTCCTGTTTGCGCGACCGTATCGTTGTCGGAAATGCAACACGCGATTTTATCGCGTGGGCAAAGAGATGGGATTCAAGCTCTGGATTCAGGAGCGCGGCGCGCTTCCCTCAGGACCTGCAACCGACGTATTGGTCCCGGAAGAAGAGGAGGCCATGGTGGGAGACCGCTGGTCGCCTCGACCACCGGCGTTTTGGTTGGAATCGATGGGAGCACCACAATCGAATGGAACGGTATCGACCCTTGAGTCGGATGAAGACTGGGATGCGGATGTCGGCGATCAAGCAAGCAATGTGGCAGATGAAAGAGAATCGGGCGCCGCGCTGGCAACAACCGTGCGTCGCCGTCGCCCGCATCGTCATTCCCGGCATCGCCGGAAGATGAGCCGTCAAACGAAGATCGTTCTTTGGCTGGTGGTTGTTCTGGCGATTGTCGCGGCCGCGCTGCTGTACATGTTCTCGCTGTTTAGTTCGGCGGCAAAGAAACAGAAGCTGGTGCTTCGGTCCCCGGAGGTGAGGCAGACACTCTTGTCTGCCGTGTGCCCTCAAGCAGGACCAAGTTCAGGGCGCAGGCCCGCCGTACCGGTATCTGCACCACGATTTTTTCGATCATGAATGGAAGGATTGACGCATGGTGAAGCGACGTGAATTTTTAGAGCGCCTGGAAAAAGAAGTCCTGCTTTGCGACGGGGCGATGGGAACTTTTCTTTATACCCACGGCGTGCCCCTGAATGAGCGCGACGAACAAAACTTGACGAATCCGGATCTGATCAAGTGGGTGCATCAACAGTACGTCGAGGCCGGCGCGCAAATCATCCAGACCAATACCTTCACTTCCAATCGGCTGAAGCTCCGGGAACTGGGCTTGGAAGACCGTCTTCTCGAAATCAATCGATCCGCCGTGCGCGTGGCGTTGGAGGCCGCGGGCAACGAAGTTTTTGTGGCGGGTTCCATCGGTCCGCTGGGCGCGCTCGTGAAACCTTATGGCAATTTGACCATCGAGGATTTGGGGCAGGTGTACAAAGAGCAGATTCAGATTCTCGCCGAAGCGGGCGTGCACTTGATTCTCATCGAGACGCATCCTTCGCTGCTCGAGACACTGGAAGCGGTGCGAGCGGCGAAATCGACATGCGATTTGCCGATCGTCGCGCAGATGACGTTTTGGGAGGACGGAAAATCAAAGTTCGGCGACGACATGCGACGATCGCTGGAAGCGTTGGCCGCGGCCGACGCCGACGTCGTGGGCGTGAACTGCACGCTCGGTCCCCAGG
>CAZIDA010000575.1:0-2388 GCA_964537865.1 uncultured Acidobacteriota bacterium | reverse complement strand
CGATGCAAGCGTACGCGGCGGTGCGGGCTTGGGCCACGTCGATCGTTCGCGGCGTTCCGGTTGACAGCGTCTTCACGGCCTCCGGCGTGGCGAGAGGAATTCCCAGGTTCACCGCCAAATCGTTGCCGCTGCCGATGGGAATGATTTCCAACAGCGTCCGCGAGTGCAGCAGCGGCTGCAACGCGTAATGCACGGTTCCATCGCCGCCGCACGCCACGAAGAGATCGATTCCTTCTTGCGCCGCGGCTTGAGCCCGAGCGCAGACATCCTCGGCGCTTTGGCTGAACGCGATCTCGGCGCGGTTTCCCCAATCTTCTTTCAACAACTTTTGAAGGATCGGCATCACGCGACGGCCCGCCCCATGACCGGAAGACGGATTCACGACTACCCGGATACGTCGACCTTGAGACAAAGGAATTCTCCTGAAACGAATTTGAAAATCGTGAAGGATTGCCGATGTGACTATGGAATGGTGAATCCGGCGGCGCCGGCCTGCTGGATCAAATCCGCGCGCGCCTGTTGGTGCTGCTGCTCCAGCTCTTGAATCTTTTGGTCGAGCTGGGGGAGTGAAGGATCCGCGCCCAGGCCCAGCTTCGAAGTGTCGATGTGAAGCGATTCGTTCTGATTGGGGTCGCGCCGTTTGACCAAGCGGAAGCGTTCCACTCTGTACGGCTTCTCCAGGCTCTCGTAATAATCGTCCAACTGCTTCAGTTGATCGACGAAATACTCGCGGGTTGGATGTTCCGGCGGAGTATTTTTTTCGGCAAGCGTTGAATCCGCCCACTCCGCGGGAGCGCCGCTCTCCCGCAGTTGCTGGTAGAGATCGTCCAATGCGGACTGCGCCTCGGCCAATTCTTTTTTGGTTTTGTCGAGTTCCTTGGAATCGGCGTCGATCAGCGGCGGATAAAGATGCTCGCGGTCGTAGACGTCCGAACGCGAGAGCAGATTGCTTCGGTATTCTTTCAACTGCGATTCCAAAAATGCCTGTTTCTCTTTCAATTGAGCGATGCGCTGCCGGGCCGCGACGAATTTTTCGCTCCAGTAAAGTTCGTCGTGGCCGTTGCGATCGACCCGATGATCGGCCCCGGCGGATTTCGAGGCGGCTGGGGCATTGGAAGATACAACGCCGACGGGCCTCCCCGAAGTGAGATCGGAGTTGGTGATCACTCGCGGCGGGTTCTTCACTTGCGCTTGACGCTCACGCTCCTTGCGCGCCGCGGCCGCCAAGTCCTGCGCTCTCAGCGGAGCGATCATGCAGAGCAGAATCGCGATCGGAAGAATCCTTCGAAGCTTCATCATGACCTTCCCTGCCAGCCGCAATTATAACTCAAAAACTTCCTGGGCGGCGCGGACCGTATTGGCATGGATGGTGACGGTGTCGTCCAATCGAAAGGCGTATCCTCCCGCCAAAGTCACCGCCACCGGAATCTTTCGATCCTTCGCGGTTCGAAAAACCAATTCATCGCGTTGCGATAGACCGTGAAGCGTCAGCGCCAATCCTCCCAACTGATCGTACTGGTAAGGGTCGGCGCCGGCCAAATAAACGATGAGGTCCGGTTTGAATTCGTGGAGCGACTTCGTCAGGCCGTGAGCCAGCTCGTCGAGATACTCTTCATCCTTCACGCGGTCGTCGAGGTTGATGTCGAGGTTGGAAGGAGGTTTGATGGCCGGATAATTGTTCAACTGATGAATGGAGAGCGTGAAGACGGTCGGGTCGGCGTGAAAGATCTCCGCGGTGCCGTTGCCTTGATGGACGTCGCAATCGACCGTCATGGCGGTGTGGAGGGCGCCGTCTTTCTGCAGCGTGCGAATGGCGATGGCCACGTCGTTCAACATGCAGAATCCCTCGCCGTGATCCGGGAAGGCGTGATGAAATCCTCCGCCGAGATTCAAGGAGACGCGGTCGGCCAGCGCGCGGCGGCACGCTTCGATCGTCCCGCCAGCGCTGAGCCAGAAGGCGTCCACGCATTCCCGCGAATACGGAATCTCCATCCGCAAAATCTCCTCGGTCGACAACTTTCCCTTCTTCAGTTTTCGAATGTACTCGCGGGTGTGGGTCAGCGCCACTTCCTCGTCGTCGGCCGCCGGAGGGACTACAAAGTCCGAAGCGGCGCAGATTCCATCGGTCAACAGCCGGTCTTTTACTTTTCGATATTTGATGGAAGGAAAGATGTGATCTCCCAAGTTGAGATCGTAAGCGTCCGAATAAATGATCTTCATTCGCTATCTCTTTTTCCGTTTGTGGGTGGGAGCCTCTTGGTAGGACAACGCCGTCTCCAAAATCCGGTCCATGACGGCGGTGGCCGCCTTCGACTTGGGAATGTGATTGTTGGTAAAAATCGAGAAGGCGAAATGCTCTCCGGCGGGTGAGGTGGCGTAGCCCGAGAG
>CAZIDA010000574.1:0-2389 GCA_964537865.1 uncultured Acidobacteriota bacterium | reverse complement strand
GGATTGCGCCCAATCCAATGGGCGCAATCCCGGCCTTGGCCCCCGCCGCCATCACTCGATTCCACACCTGCTCCGATCGGGTCGGATCAAAATAAATTTCGTACCCGTCTTCTCCGGTGTATCCCGTTCGAGAAATCAGAGCGTCGACGCCGTCCACTTTTCCTCGGGTGAACCAGTAATACTTGATGGAATTGAGATCGACGGGAGTGAGCGGCTGCAAGACCCCCAACGCGCGCGGCCCCTGAATGGCGAGTTGCGTGTACTCCGGGCTGGCGTTGCGCGCCTCCGCGTCGAAGCGGTTGTTCTTCACGATGAAGTCGAAGTCTTTGTCGGTGTTGGAAGCGTTCACGCAAAGGAAGTAATGATCCGGTCCCATGCGGTGAACCAACAGATCGTCGACAAAAGTCCCGGCCGTGGTCATCAACCCGGAATACTGAATCTGTCCGTCGACCAGCCGTGACGCGTCGTTGCAGGTGACTTGCTGCACCAGCGCCAGCGCTTCTTTTCCGCGAATGTCGATCTCTCCCATGTGAGAGACATCAAAAAGTCCGACCGCGGTGCGCACTTTCAGATGCTCGTTCATGATGCCGGAATATTCCACCGGCATTTCCCAGCCGCCAAAGTCGACGAGCTTGGCGTGAAGCGAGTGATGAACGGCATTGAGGGCAGTCTTCTTGAGTGGAGTTTCGGTAGTGGTCGGCACGATTTTCACCTGTGCAGGACTTCGAATTTGAAAGCTAGCATAGCGAGATAGGGGTGTCAAGGGTGAAGCCGGTCGGAATGATCGTCGGCGTAAAGAGGATTTCGCCGAAGTCCCGGACCTTTATTGCGCTTCCAAAGAGTCGAGAATCTTTCTCAAAATCGCGATGATCTCTTCTCGCTCCACGTGACTTTTTCGGAAGCGCAAATCCATCTGAAAATCCTTGGTGGGTGGCGTGAAATGAAAGATGAAGCTCTGCGCGCGCTTGGCCGTCTCGGGTTTGCGCTCTTCTCGCGACTCCGCGCGCGTCAATTCGTGGTGCAGGATCCGCTTTGCGGAGGAGACCATTTTTTCGTGCGACGGTTGGCGCACAATTTCGAGCAACATGGTTTTGGCGGTAATGCCCGCCTGCTGGCAAAGCTTCTTCACGTCTTCGGGAATGGCGACGATCGACAACGCCTCGGTAATGGAGGAACGCGATTTGCCGATTCGTTTGGCGATATCGTTGTGTGTGTATCCGAAGCGGTCGGCCAACGCTTTCAATCCTTCCGCCTCTTCAAACGCCGTCAGGTCTTTGCGCTGCAAGTTTTCGATCAACGCAATCTCGGCGACTTCGGAATCCGACGCGTCCTTTTCGATGCACGGAATCTCCTTCAGCCCGGCGCGCACGGAGGCGTGGTAGCGGCGTTCCCCGGAGATGATCATGAACTTTTGGTTCTCGGCGTTGAAGCGAACCAAAATCGGCTCCAGCACGCCTTTCCCCTTGATGGAGGCGACCAATTCGTCGAGGTCTCCCAATTGTTGTCGCGGCTGATTGGGATTGGGCTCGATGCGGTCGACGGCGATCATCCGTCCCAACGGAGCGCCGGTTTTCGCCGTCAAAGCGTCCACGTAATGTTGGTCGTGGCGCATGTGAACCAGGGTGGGTAATCCAACTCGCTTAGGCACGTTGCAAGACCTCCTCGGATAGCTTGGAATACTCGGCCGCTCCGGACGAGTCCGGCGCAAAGGTGAAAATGGACTCGCGATAGGCCGGACTCTCTTCCAATCGAACGCTTTTGGAAATCGTGGTCTTGAACACGTTGTTGGAAAACACCTTGCGGATCCGTTTGGTGATGTCCTTCGCGAGCTTGGTGCGCTTATCCACGAGCGTGATCAAGACCCCGATAATCTTCAGGTCCGGATTGGCGCGGGCTTTCACTTTCTCAATCGTCTCCAACAAATCGTCGGTTCCTTCCAGCGCGAAGTACGACGCTTGAATCGGAACCAGCAGATGCGTCGAAGCCACCAGGGCGTTGACGGTGGCGACCCCCAAGGCCGGCGGCGTGTCGATGACAATCATCTCGTAATCTTTGATGATCGGCGCCAGTTTGTCTTTGAGGCGGAAGGGCGCGTCGAGTTCTCCCACCAACCGGCTCTCCAACTTGGCCAAGGCAATGCGAGCCGGCGCCAAATCCAGATTCTTGATCGGCGTCGGCTGAATAATGCTGCTCATCTTGACGCTGGGATCCACCATCACGTCGTACGTGGAAACGGGCAGACTCAAAATGTCGCAGAAGACGATGGAAGAATTGGCTTGAGGATCGATGTCGACGAGCAGCGTTCGCTTCTTGCGGAGCGCCAGCGCCGAAGCGAGATTAATTGCGGTTGTGGTTTTTCCAACGCCACCTTTTTGATTGGCGATGGTCA
>CAZIDA010000573.1:0-2391 GCA_964537865.1 uncultured Acidobacteriota bacterium | reverse complement strand
CATAAAATATTTTTCGCTCAACCTTGATCAACCCCTGCGTAATTTGGGTTTAAGGACATGGGTATTCCTATCCAGTCAGACCCAACTTTTGTCTTCTTCAATCTCGGAGGCGGAGGCATCCCAAAGGGCCAAGGCATGTGGAAGACGTACGAGTACTATCCCTCGTTCTTTGCCGGGTTCACCTGCGGTTCGTTCGACGGATTCCAAGAATAGATGGGGTCAGATCCCTCGGAGGACTGATAGGGGGTGGGGCCACTCGGCCATTTCGAAAACGATGGGAGCGCGATTTGATCTTGTCCGGCGCCATTACAAACCTGCGCGCTAAATTGAAAAATGAAAAGACCTGACCCCAACATACTTTTCAGAGAATGTGCGCCTTGGGCCTGCCGTCAAGTGGCTGTGGCGGGGGTCCGGTGTAGATGTGATCAGGTCGTTTCATTTTTCATTTGGTTGTTGATCGCGAGAAGGAGTGGCGTGAGCTATAATCGCGCCGTGGATTTCCCCTCACATAGAAGTTTTCCCTCGAAGGACTGATAGGGGGTGGGGTCCGCTCGGCCATTTCGAAAACGATGGGAGCGTGATTCGATCTTGTTCGGCGCCATTACAAACCTGAGCACCGAATTGAAAAATGAAAAGACCTGGCCCTCATATACTGCTGACCCCAATATACTGAAGCCGAAGATCAGGAAACCGATTTTCTCTGTATCAATTTCTCGCTAAAAACTCGCGCTTGATTCAAGACGCCCAAGATCGCTAGCGCCGAATATTTGAGGAACCACTGGAGGGATTAGAGAAACCGGTTGGCGAAACAACTTCATTCCGCGATGTCCAGCAAGAAGGCTTTACGTGGTGCAACCTCATGTTGACATAGACGAATCTAGCAACTCGTGAACGGCATTCTAGGATGGAACAACTCATAGCTCGCCCGGGTCTTGGCGCCAGCTTCACTCCGCAATCCTTATGGTAGTTCCGGTTTGCGCCTCGATCTCCTTGAGGATCTCTACTACCGTCCCCTTTGCCTCCAGACTGAACTTACCTGAGGGAGAACCGGATACGTCGAAGGCAAGCCCAGAAATGCTGCTAAGTGCATCGAGCACCGAAGTTAGTTCCGCTTCGTCAGCGCAAAGAGACACAGCTTCCGTCGGCGGCAGACGCCGGATATCGATCAGCTTCTGGTCACGCTGAGCCTGACCCGGCACGCTTTCCTGAAGGGAACCGAACATCTCCCGTACGTTTGGTGAGACGGGCGCACCTGGACTCGTGTTTGGTTGCTTGAGTGAACGACCTGTCCCCTCTACGGTTGGCCCGGCCACTCCCAGTCTGACACCAGGCAGCGCAACCAGCCGGGCAAGAGCCTGCCATGGCGTGGTGTCTTTCAGGTCAGACGGGATGGTTACCTCAGGCCCCGAGAGAACCAACACGTCCTGGCCGATGAGGGAAGCCAGCGTTTTCGCTACCGCTTGGACTGTGGTACCTGCCGCCAAGGAAAACGTGGGCGCGTTTATGTTCCCGCACTTGCATTTTCCGCCGTCGCACGCGCATACGCAGCCGGGTCCCTTGCAGGAACAGGAACACCCCGCTCCCGAGCAACTGCAATCCCGAACCTGCGGAACTCCAGACCGAGTGCCAGCGGCGTTCAGCGGCGCGGCAGAACTTCCTGAGATCTTTCTAGGCGTTTGAGCCACGGAAGCCGCGGTCGCGGCTAGAATCGCCAGCACGGTGACAAATAGCTCAATGTGAAATTTCGTCCGCATCGCAAGATTACCTCCTTTGGAGAAATAGTATTTACGCGCCCTATAGCATTACTAAGCCGCAATAGTCAATAAGAAAATGCCGGAAAAAGAACATTGATAAAACCCCTGGATTATGCCGGAGGGATTCCAGAAACTGCAGCACTTGAGTGAGCCTGAATAAGACACTTGCAATTCCAAGATCACCGCGTGGAATGCATCGCCAGGGGGTCAGGACGCCCCAAGACGCGCCGGAAGGAACGGGACAAAGAACCCCCCGGCGTTTCGAAGCAAAACCCTGTGCCCAATTTTGTGCCCACCCCCGGTCAAAAACCGTCGCAATTGGGCACACTAAGCAGGAGAGTTAAACGGGGCTGAAAGGCGCATGAATATTAGTCAAGATCACTCTATCGCTCTTCATCGTCGTTCTCATTTTTGGAACTCATAATCCGTTGGTCGTAGGTTCGAGTCCTACTGGGCCCATTACCTTTTTCGATTGTTCCCCTCTATTCAACGCACATAAATTGCGGCGCTGAAAATTGGCAACGATGCTTGCCGTAACCCCGCCGGGGTTAGGTCGTCGCGAGCGATTTCGCTCTTCGCTCGTCACCTTTGCAGAAACATCTCCTTTTGCGATACACTGTCGGCGCAATCACGCGTG
>CAZIDA010000572.1:0-2409 GCA_964537865.1 uncultured Acidobacteriota bacterium | reverse complement strand
GTTGGGTTGCCGGAGGGTAAATTCATATCCCCTGGAGAAAAAGCTGGGTCCCTAGGGGGGTCCAAAGATTAACGGTTGCATTTCATTCCTTGGGCACGCGCCTTTGAGCGTGCTCGAACCAAAGTCTCAATCACTCAATGGGTATCCATTTTGATCCATCACAACGTTTCCAAATCAGGAGGAAATCTATGAACAGCTTCCATCGGCGAAGTTTGTGGTGTTTTTTGCTTTCGCTGGGGTTGGTCATGGTGTGGGCTTGGAGTTCCACTCCCGTGATGCTGGCGCAATCGACGGTATCGACCGGAAGTATTCAGGGAACCATCACGGATCCGACCGGCGCCGTGGTTCCCAACGCCACCATCAAGATCACCACGAAAGCCACTGGGCAGACGATGACCTTGTCGTCCTCTTCCACTGGCACCTACAACTCGGGGTCGTTGATCCCGGGCGATTACACAGTGCGGGTCGGCGCGAAGGGTTTCAAAACAGCGGAAACCAACGTCACCGTGCAAGTGGGCGTGGTGACCCCCGGCAACATCACCCTGCAACTGGGGCAAGAAAGCACCGTGGTCTCGGTCGAAGAAAATGCCAACGTCGTCAACACCGAGCAGGCCAGCGTGCAAGGCGTGATGACCACGGAACAAATTCAAAATCTTCCCATCGGCGGCCGCAATTTCTTGGACCTGGCGCAGCTTCAACCGGGCGTTCAGATTCAGGACGGGGCGAATTTCGATCCGACCAAGAATGGCTTTCAGTCCATTTCTTTCGGCGGACGGTTTGGCCGGACCGCGCGCATTGAAGTGGATGGCGTGGACATCAGCGACGAAACCGTCGGCACCACCACGCAGAACATTCCCCAGAGCGCCATTCAGGAATTTCAAGTCGGCCAGTCCACGTTGGATCTCTCCACGGAGCTGACATCCTCGGGTTCCGTGAACGTCGTCACCCGCTCTGGAACCAATCAGTTTCACGGCGAGTTTTTTGATCTGTTCCGCAGCGACAACACCTCCGCGCGCTTGGGCGCCACGGCGACGCCCTATGACCGCGTGCAGTATGGTGGCCGCTTTGGCGGACCGCTCATCAAGGACAAACTCTTCTTCTTTGCCGACTACGAGCGCACGATTCAGGACCAGTTGGCGCCCATCGAACTTCCCGCGCCGTTCACCGGGTTTAACGGCGGATTCAACTCGCCCTTCCATGAGAGTGAATTGATGGGACGCCTAGACTGGCAGATCAACTCCAACTACCGGGCTTTCTATCGTTGGACGTATGATCAGAATGATAGCTCCGTGCCGTTCATTCCGAGCACGTTCTCGCCGTTCCGAAACCGCGATAACACTCCGGTTCAAGCGGCGGGATTCGACTTCACCACCGGAACTTTCACCCACAGCATCCGCTTCGGGTACACGCGTTTTCGTAACGCTATTGCCGACGCCTCTGCCGGACTCACGAATCCCGCGCCGGGAGTGGAGCTGGCCATCGGCGCCGACCCGTTCTGCTTGACGGCGGGCGCGGATGCCTTCTGTTCCGGCCCCAACATTTTGGCACCGCAAGAGACCATCCAGCACAACACCCAAATCAAGTACGATGGCAGCAAGATTTGGCGCTCGCACATCTTCCGGTACGGCGTCAGTTTGAATCACATCCTGGGCGGTGGGTTTGCCAACTTCTTCGGACTCGCGCCGCCGGCCAGCTCCGATCTCACGGCAGCCACAGAAGGGTTTGCTGCCTCCGGACCGTTCTCCGGCGGAGCCGGCAATCCCGCGAACTATCCGGCTCAATTCGTTCTCCTCGGAAACGGCCAAGGATTCTTCACGGAAATTCCGCAGTTCGGGTTTCCGGCGGGCGGTCAGTATGACAATCGCTTCGCTTTTTATTTCGGAGATTCTTGGAAAGTCCGGCCCAACCTCACCATCAACTACGGAATTCGATATGATCGAGACACCGGCCGTTCCGACAGCGATCTCCCTGCGGTGGCGGCTCTGAATCAATTCCAAGCGGGCCTTGGCAATCCGGTGCATCAGCCCAACAAGAATTTTGCTCCACAACTCGGCATCGCTTGGGATCCTTGGAACAATGGAAAGACGGTCATCCGCGCGGGGATTGGGTTGTATTACGAGAACGCTATTTTCAACAACGTGCTTTTCGACCGTCCGGGCCGTTTACAAAACGGTTTGTTCAACGGAACGGCGCTGGCCTGTAACGGAAGCCAGCCGGTTCCCGTGACCTTCCCGAATGGGACAGTCGTGAACCCAACTTTCTGCGGACAGGCCATCGGGTCAGTCGCCAGTCAGATCGCGGCTTTGCAAGCTCAGTATCAAGCAGCGGTCGCTCAAGCCGGGCCGCAAGCTAACGGCAGCTACTTTGGAAACGCCTTGGCGGCCGGCAACTTGGTGAACGGCGTGACGT
>CAZIDA010000571.1:0-2409 GCA_964537865.1 uncultured Acidobacteriota bacterium | reverse complement strand
GCGAGCTGCACGAGGCCCATTAATTTCAGATTGTCGTCCTGCAACCTTTTTATTTTGTCATGGGCGCCATTGAAATCGATGCGGCCATAACTGGCGACGGACTGAATATAGCGGAGTGATACTTGCTCTTTACGCCTTCGATTTGTCTCCGTCTCAGACGTGCTGCTTTGGGACTGATCCAGCCTCGCGAATACTGAATCATAAGCATCAAAGGAAATGTCGTAAAGACGTTTGGTCTCATCTGTGTCTATCTTTGAGGCAGATTCCGCGACAACTGTGAATGCATAAGCGCGGTCCTGGTCGTCCTTGATTTTTTCTGCCGCCACCATGGCCTCTGCCAAAATGCTCTTGGCGTGATCTCCGTCGTGAATGTTCGTACTCGCCGCAATGGCGGCCAGAATGATGGCCTTCTGTTTGTAGTCAGTAATCTGTTTGACGAGGTCGAGCGACTTGACCGGATTTGAATTAGCCAGTCCAATTGCAAGGCTAGCGCTCATCGCGGATCTTTGCGCCATGGGGAAGGTGTTTGGGTCTACATTCCCCATCACTGCCAGCTCCTGCTTATTCACATCTTGCACGGGATTGAATTGAGGGTTCAGGAGCATCTTGCTTGCGAGTCCATTTGTACGGGCATCGAGGTCGCGAAGAGCCGCTTGAACTTCCTTTTCGACTTCACCCGCGCGATCTGGCTCAAATTCCTTGAGGATCGGAATCAAGAGGATCTTGGCAATTACGGTGGGGCGAGGGACGATTCCAGCCGGGGGTGAATGGGTTAAGCTTGCTCCGCTCTTCGACTTGTCTTCATATCCCTTACCCATCATCGCGAGCTTTGCCATAACTACATCGAGGGCCTGAATCGACAAGGGCCGATCAAGTTCGGCGAACGCGCGAATAAGCCTTGCGAATGAAGTAATCTGCGCTGGCGTCGGGGTTTCTGACGCGAACTGCTGAACCAACTCCCCGTAGAGGCTCTTGGCCTCACCCGGAGCAGTCTTGCTTATTTTGGAAAGGAAAGGTAGAAAGCCCTCATACGGGAAGTTGCGCTCATGCGCTGTTGACAAGATCAGATTCATTGCTCGTGGAAGATCATTATCAGCCAGCTTTAGCGCTACCTGCTGTATTGTGCGGGTACGAAAGTCTCTTGAATCCGGTTTCGTGATAGCTTCGAATGACCCCGCTGGAGCAGGAGGCGGCTGCTCGACCCGCATTGCCAGTTCGATCGCAGCGTTCGGATCCACATCTGCCATACCTACCGCTATCCTGCTCTGTGACGCGGCGCGGTTGATCTGTGTTTCGTCCAAGGGGAGATCCTGGGTCGCTTCAAAGGCTGTCCGGAAAACGCGGGCAGCTCGCCCCTTGTCCATTGTCTTCATCGTGTCGCCGATCATGATGAGTGAATCAACTTTAAGCGCAGGTGTGGCCGTCACTGCCAGTTGATAGGCTTCTTCAAGAACTAACGAAGCCCTTTGAGTGACGCTTCTCGGCTTGGACGTATTCGATCTTGCGGATTGTGGGTGAATGGGCCGGATTTGTTGTGGCGAGAGGGTAGAATGAGCGTAGCTCGGAACACATGGAAGCAAGAGAGCGCTAAAAAATAAGAAGAAAACTGCACGTATGATGAACAGAGAACTGACGACTCGACGATCTTGCGGATTGTTGGCTGCTTGCATTGACGTATCGCTCCTTCACTGTTAAGCGACGGCACTGTGCAACAAGAGGACACATTTATCTTGAAGCCGCTAGCTATGAAGATATCAATAACCAATCGGGGCCCCGTCACTTCTTCTCAGAATGCTGTTGCCCTGGTTTAACCTGAGGCAGTGTATGAATTCGCGTCAGGATTTCATTTTGACTATCAGAACTAAGCATGCCAACCCACGAGTCCAGAATTCTTCCGTCTTGGTCAATAAGTATTACAGTGGGTGTGGCCCGAATTCCTAAACTGTTCAATGCCGCCTGCCTTACATCAGAAATCGTAATAGCGTGATTCTCGAAATACCTCCGGCTCTCCAAGACCGGCTCAGGTAGTATGGCCATTAAAAAATTCAAAAATCGGACAAAGAAATCGAGAGGGGTAAGGATTGAACTGCTGATCGATCGTCATGGAGTAGCGCACTTCAATTCTCCATCAGCTTGTTGGATCCTTGAAGCGCCGCCACCTTGTAGCATTCCGCCAGCGTCGGATAGTTGAAGACGTTGTTGATGAAATAATCGATGGTCCCTTCGTACGTCAGAACCGCTTGTCCGATGTGAATCAGTTCGCTGGCGCCGTCGCCCAAAATGTGAACTCCGAGAAGCTTTCGCGTCTTGGGATGAAACAGCAATTTCAGGATGCCGATTTTTGCGCCGATGATTTGCCCTCGAGCAATTTCGCGATATTTCGCCACGCCTACTTCGTAAGGGAGGCCG
>CAZIDA010000570.1:0-2419 GCA_964537865.1 uncultured Acidobacteriota bacterium | reverse complement strand
TTGTACATGTTATTTCAGAACGAGCCCTAAGATCATCTTCTTTACCGAACCGCGTTCGCAATCAGCCGCGATGTCTTCGGTGTCGGCTGGATTGCGATGTCAGGCATGTTCATAGACCATTGAGATGAATTTTAATTCTGAGTTGTTGAAGGGCTAGCCCTGCTTGGGCCAAATTTAGATCTGCTTCAGCCATGAAAAAATCTGGCTCTAGCTTGAAAGAAAGGTATCCAAATAAAAACCATCCAGACGCCGCAAATGCTAATTCGTACCATCGATGCTGCCAAAGGAAAAGGATAGCAATAACAATGCTCATAAATCGACACAGTGTAAATGTCCAGGCAAGTCCTTCGGATGCCATTGGGGAAAAAAGATAGGATGGAAAACGGCGAATCATTTCCCATTCAGCATCCAAGTACTTGTTTGGATTGATTCGGCGAGCTCTGCGAATCATCCCATTAATCCCCAAGTAAGGTCCAAAACCAGTCGAGAAGAGGACAAGCAATATGATTCCAAAGACAATATAGTGGTGAAATCCACAAAAAATGAAACCCACCAATGCCAACACGCCAAACAGACATGCACTCATTGCATTCTCCGGAATTCTGATGAATTGCCGCGTCTGATGGAACGATGCCTCATGGTTAATGAGGCCCGATGGAGTTGCGGACGGCAATCCGCAACGCCGATGGCGCGACGATTGATCGTGGTTTCACCGCCCAGCCGACACATCTATGATTCCAAGCTCAGTCGCAGCCCCCCGCATAAAATCTGCTTGTGCCTTATAGAATTCTGTGTTTTGAAATGACGGCTTGATGTCACTTCTGACTGCCAAATCAAAGGCGTCGGATGTTTTCTCAGAGAAAAAGGTTTTCACAAGCGAGCGCGAGTTTTCCAAGAGATCGAACGTCTCGGGACGCGTTTCCTGAGCGCGCACCAATGATGTATGTCCGAAGGGTTTCTTATGGGTTTGGAGCTCTGAGTTAAAAGCGTCGGAAACTGACTTGGCAAGAGCAAGCGCGGCATTCTGCACAATCTGAAAACGAACGTCAGACCTTTTTTGTCTTCGCCAATATAGCTTTTGAAACCACCAAGTGACAATTGGACCAACAATCCCACCGAGTATTCCTGACGTAACTGAGATCAGCACTGCCTGAGATATTGGAAGCATTTCGGATTTTCTCCTTTTCTTCATTTAACTATTATTTATCTGGGTTTCGCATGGGTTAGATCTCGATACGCTCGACTTCGTCGAGTGTGATCTCATCCCTCCTTCAATCGTAGAGCCTTGTCGTGCGCGCCGACTCGTGCGCCGTGATCGCTTGTGCGTTCTGAATCGTACCACCATTCTCGAGGTACGCGGTAATCCCCGTGGGGCAGAAGGAAGGGCAACAGGTAGAAGACGAGACCACGGTGTTTCTGCGACCCGGCATACTTCAGAAGATACTCGGAGGTGCTGCCCTCGAAATTTGGAGTGCGCCCCGCCGCGGCGCTTTGGATGGGGTTAGCAACCCCTTGCTTTGGCCATCCCATTTATTCATGCTCTCTTTCAATGCGAGGATCCAAAGCGGCGTCGCGTCCGCCCCGGAGGACTTGCCGCCGCACTCCAAATTTTCATTGCTTACCCTGGTCCAACAAGCTAAATTACCCGTCTGAGAACGATCCGCCATGCACGAGCTTTCCATCGCACAAAGCATTCTTGAGATTGTCGAGCACAGCCTTCCGCCTGAGCCTTCCCCACCGGTGAAATGCGTCCGCATGAAAGTCGGAGAGATGGCCGGCGTGGTGGTTGATTCGTTGGAATTTTGTTTCAGCGCGCTTATCGCCGGAACGCAGATGGACGGCGCGACGCTGGAGATTGAATCCGTCCCCGTCATGGCCAAATGCAAGGCCTGCGGAAACGATTTCCGCGTCAGGGATTACGCCTTTGCGTGTCCGTTGTGCCAATCCGGAGATCTGCACCTTCTTTCGGGAAGAGAATTGCAAGTGGTGGAAGTGGAATTGGCGGATGAGAAAGTTGAGGTGGTATGAGCGTCATCACGATTGAACGCAAGGTGCTTGAGAAGAACGACGCCATCGCGGCGCAGAATCGCGAGCTTTTTGCACGGCATCGTCTCTTCGTCATCAACCTGGTCAGCTCGCCCGGCTCCGGCAAGACCAGCATCATCGAACGCACGCTGGAGCACTTGAACCGCAGTCTGAAGGTGGCGGTGATCGAAGGCGACGTGCAAACTGATTTTGACGCCCAGCGCGTGGCTCGGTACCACGTCCCGGTGGTTCAGATCGTGACCAACGGAGGCTGTCACCTGGAAGCCAAGCTGGTGCAGGACGCGCTCGCGAAGATTGATCTCAAAGGCGTCGATCTCTTCATCATCGAAAACGTCGGCAACTTGGTTTGCCCGGCCAATTACGATCTCGGCGA
>CAZIDA010000569.1:0-2431 GCA_964537865.1 uncultured Acidobacteriota bacterium | reverse complement strand
TCGGACGTGGATGTCTCCGTCCTCGCGCGAGGCACGCCGGGATTCTCAGGCGCCGATCTCGCCAATTTGGTGAACGAGGCCGCCTTGGTGGCGGCGCGCCTGAATCGCAAGGCCGTCATCATGGAAGATTTTGAAAGCGCCAAGGACAAGGTGCTGATGGGTGTCGAGCGCAAGTCGCTGATCATCAACGAAGTCGAGAAACGCAACACCGCTTACCACGAAGCCGGTCATGCCATGGTAGCGGCGATGACGCCGGGCGCGGATCCGCTGCACAAGGTCACCATCATTCCGCGCGGCATGGCGCTGGGTCTCACGCAACAATTGCCGGTGGACGACAAGCACACCTATACCAAGACCTATCTCGAAGGACAGATCGCCATCATGATGGGCGGCCGCGTGGCTGAAGAGATGTTCCTCGAGCATCTCACCACCGGCGCCGGCAACGACATCGAACAGGCCACCGAATTGGCCCGGCGCATGGTGTGCGAGTACGGCATGAGCGATCTCGGTCCGCTCACCTTCGGCAAGAAGGAAGAGCAGATTTTCTTGGGCCGCGAAATCGCCCAGCATCGCGATTATAGCGAAGCCACCGCCATCAAGATTGACCAGGAAGTGAAGCGGATCATCATGCAGGGTTACGATCGCGCCAAGGAACTTTTGAGCGAGAATCGCGACACGTTGGTCTGCCTCTCCGAGGCGCTGCTGGAACGCGAAGTGCTCGACAGCAGCGAAATTAAGCGGATCATCGACGGTTTGCCCCTCCAGGATAAGCAGACCCCCCCGCCAACTTCCTCTTCGCAAACCGTGGTCTCTCCGGCGACGCCTCAGAAACCGGGTCAAAAGGGCGTTCCCGCCTTCAACCCGAATCCGGGGAATCGTCCGGCGCCGGCATAATCCGTGGGCTGATACCTAGGATCTAAGACAGTCAATGCCGCTCCGTGAAAACCGAGCGGCATTTTTTTAGTGGTGGCTCATGCCCCGACGCGTGGGGCACTCAAGTGCACGAAAAGCGCAAGACGTGATTGGAAACAGGGACCGAATTTGAATGTGAACCCTGAAAGGATTCCCTAATTCCACCTCATTCATCGCCCGATTGCTCTGCTTGACTCTCCTCGCTTCCTTCTTTATTCTCCCGACATCATGACGGCCCGAAGAAGAACGTTCCAATTGCATTTGCCGGATCGCACGCTTCAGCTCGGCAAGCGCACGCTCGTCATGGGAATACTGAACGTCACGCCGAACTCTTTTTCGGACGGCGGCCGCTATTTGGATGTGGATCGGGCGGTGGAACACGCGCTTCGGATGGAGCAAGAGGGCGCGGACTTGATCGACGTGGGCGGGGAATCCACCGGTCCGGGAACAAAGCGCGTTTCCTTCGAGGAAGAGTTGCATCGCGTGGTTCCGGTCCTGGAGCGGTTGCGCGGAAAGATTTCAGTTCCTCTTTCCATCGACACCTACAAATCCGAAGTGGCCGCGCGTGCCCTGAAGCTGGGCGCCAGCCTGATCAACGACGTGAGCGGCGGCCGCTGGGATCGCGCCATCGTGGAAGTGGCGCGACGCGCGCGCGCCCCCCTGGTGATCATGCACATGCGGAGCGATCCCGAACATTGGAAAACCCTGAAGCCCCGTCGGGCTGTGGTACAATCGACGCTGCGGGAAATGCGGACGCTTTGTGAGCAAGCCCGACGCGGAGGATTGGCTCGACGCCAAATTCTCGTGGATCCGGGAATTGGATTCGGTAAGAACGCTGAGGAGAACCTCCGGATCCTCCATCATCTCGACCGGTTTTGCGATTTAGGTTTTCCACTTCTCATCGGCACTTCCAGAAAGTCGTTTTTGGGAAAGATGACCCAACGCCCACCGCAAGAGCGCTTGATGGCGACGGCTGCGACCGTGGCCATTGCCATCCTCCAAGGCGCTCACATCGTGCGAGTGCATGACGTGGCGGAGGCCGTGGAAGTGGCGCGCGTCGCCGATGCCGTCTGCGCCGGAAAGATTCCGGGAGGCTCTTAACCGAACACCATGGTGCATGCGCTGCTACAATGGCTGAATGTCAGCCGGATGACTTGGAACGATGCGCTCGACATCCTCATCGTCGCCATCATCATCTACCAAGTGCTGGTGCTGTTGCGCGGCACTCGCGGCGCGCAAATGGCGCTCGGCATCATCGTCATCATCGTCTTCTATTACCTCTCGCGGCGCTGGCAACTGGAGACGGTGCAGTGGATCCTCACCAACCTTCTTCCGTTTTTCTTTTTGGCCATCATCATCATCTTTCAGTCGGAGATTCGGCGCGGCCTGGCGTCCATCGGCAAGAATCCTTTTTGGCGTTCCTTGTCGCCGATGAAGATCTCCGACGTGTACGATGAAATTGTTTTGACCGCCACGTCGCTTTCTCCGCAGCGCATCGGCGCGCTGATCGTCATCGAGC
>CAZIDA010000568.1:0-2432 GCA_964537865.1 uncultured Acidobacteriota bacterium | reverse complement strand
ATCTCCCATTGTTCTTTTTCAACCGTGGCGGGCTCGACGCCGCCGCGCCGCAATACGGCTCGCGCCAAAAACCCCGGATTGCCGCCGAGCAGGATATCGGTGCCGCGGCCGGCCATGTTGGTCGCCACCGTGACCATGCCCTTGCGTCCCGCCTGCGCGACGATTTCCGCTTCCTTTTCGTGATACTTGGCGTTCAACACCACGTGCTTGACGCCGCGCTTCTTCAGCATCGAGGAAAGGCGCTCCGATTTTTCGACGGAGATGGTGCCGACCAGCACCGGCTGTCCTTGGGTGTGCAACTCCGCAATCTCGTCGACCACGGCGCTGAACTTCTCGCGCTCGGTGCGATACACCACGTCCGGATACTCACGGCGGCGCAGCGTCTGGTTCGTCGGAATGCACAGCACTTCCAGGTTGTAGATCTTCAAAAACTCCGCCGCTTCGGTCTCCGCCGTGCCCGTCATGCCGGCAAGCTTTTTGTACATGCGGAAATAGTTTTGGAAGGTGATGGTGGCGAGGGTTTGATTTTCGCGCTCCACCTTGACGCCTTCCTTGGCTTCGACGGCTTGGTGCAGCCCGTCGCTCCATCGCCGGCCAGGCATCAAACGCCCGGTGAACTCGTCGACGATCACCACCTCCGGACCTTCGTCGCCGTCCTTGACCACGTAGTCGACGTCGCGCTTGAAGAGCGTGTGCGCCTTCAAAGCCTGGTAGACGTGATGAATCAAATCCATGTTCGAGGGATCGTACATGTTTTCGAGGCCCAGCAGGCGCTCGCATTCGGCGACTCCCTCTTCGGTGAGCGTCGCCGTCTTCAACTTCTCGTCGATTTGGTAATGCGCCTCGTCCTTCAGATGCGGGATGATGGAATTGATCTTGTAGTACTTGTCGGTGGATTCTTCCGAAGCGCCGCTGATGATGAGCGGCGTGCGCGCTTCGTCGATCAAAATGGAGTCGACTTCATCGACGATGGCGTAATTGTAAAGAATGCGGTTCCCGGATTTTTCGTGAATGCCTTGATCTTCCGTCGGCAACATGCGGTGAACGCAGTCGTGGATGTCGAACTTCATGTTGTCGCGAAGATAGTCGAAACCGAATTCGTTGTTGGTGCCGTAGGTAACGTCGCTGAAGTAAGCGACGCGGCGCTCTTCGTCGCTGAGGTCGTGCTGAATGACGCCGACCGAGAGGCCCAGAAAATTGTAAATCTTGCCCATCCACTCGCTGTCGCGCTTGGCGAGATAGTCGTTGACCGTGACCACGTGAACGCCCCGGCCGCCCAAGGCGTTGAGATAAACCGGGAGCGTCGCCACCAGCGTCTTGCCTTCCCCGGTCTTCATTTCCGAGATCTTGCCTTCGTGCAGCACAATGCCGCCGATCAACTGCACGTCGAAGTGGCGCATGTTGAGTTGTCGGCGGCCGGTTTCGCGGCATACGGCGAAGGCTTCGAAGAGAAGATCGTCGAGCTCAGCGCCCTGCCGAATCTTTTCTTTGAACTCCGCCGTCTTCTCGCGGAGCTGCGCGTCGGTGAGCTTCCGGATTGGGGGTTCCAGGTCGTTGATGGCGGCGACCATCGGGCGGATGCGCTTCAATTCGCGATCGTTGCGGCTGCCAAAAATCTTCCTGAGAATTTGATCGAAACCCATTCAGTCGCTTTCCGGAACGTTTATCGAACGTTTCATTCTAAGAGGCGGCCTGGACATCGTCAAGGCGAGAATGTGAAAGATGGAACGGATACAGAGGGTCAACGCACATGATCCGGAGAAATAAGCACTGCTACCGTAGATAGGTGGGCGCAGTCAAGGATGACCGGGCAGGATGATGGGCAGGTCAAAGATAAGAAGGCGGGTTCTTCCAAATTCTCCGGGCAGAGATTCGTCTCACGGACTCCTTTTCGCGACAACTTTCTCGAACGTTGTCGTCGCGTCATAGGGTATGGAAATTACTTCACCGGGGCAAGAAATTTCAAGGCGACGTGATTTTTGATTGACAAACAAAATTCCGCCCGCTATATTGCCGGCGTAGTTGACGTGGCGATTTAAGGCGACTTGCTCCACGTAAAAAACTGCTAAAGAACCGGAAGTAAGTTCTCAAAATATAAAAGTTTCGAGAGCCCACCCCGAATTCTTTGGCGCGGTGGGCTTTCTTATTGTCCGCTGCGCGCTCCGCTGGGAGCCGTCTCCAACGTCACGAAACTCGAACATCCAATGACGAAAGGAGAACGGTCATGTCCCAGAAGGACGCGCATCCTTCCCACGCTTCACTTCACTTTGACACGCTTGCGGTACATGCGGGCCAACAACCGGACCCCGCCACACTCTCGCGAGCGGTCCCCATCTATCAAACCAGCTCTTACGTCTTTCACGACGCCGATCATGCGGCGAGTCTTTTCGCGCTCAAGGAGTTTGGAAACATCTACACGCGCATCATGAATC
>CAZIDA010000567.1:0-2438 GCA_964537865.1 uncultured Acidobacteriota bacterium | reverse complement strand
ACACCGCTGGAGGCGATCAAGATCGCCACCGAGAATGGCGCCACGTTTTTGGGCGAGGCCAATCAGATTGGATCGATTGCGGCGGGAAAGAGCGCCGACCTGGTGGTCATCCACGGGAATCCGGCCGCCCATATCGCGGACATTCGCAAGGTGACGATCGTCTTCAAAGACGGCATCGGCTATGATTCCGCCAAGCTGATCGAATCGGCGCGCGATACCGTCGGATTGCGATAGACCGTCCTCAAAGCTCATGCGGACGTCGGAGTGGATCAATCTCATCTTCCTGGGAGTACTCGGCGTCTGGGCCTGGGCGCGGCCGGTGACGCCTGCCCGGCGCATGAAATGCACGCTTCTCGGCGTGGGCGGGATTGCCGCCATCCTGCTGGTCAACGCGGCCGCTCACTTCTTCTCTCACAGATCGATAGAAATCCTCCGAGACTGGCTCCCCGCGCCGCTTCTGCTGTTTGTGTATTGGCAGGCCGGAACGCTTTTTGTCCAACCGAATTTGCGAGTGCAACGAGCATTGGAAGAATTTGATCGTCCGGTGGTGAGGTGGGTGGCGCGGCTGCGGACGGCTCGATGGGGCCGGCTGCTGCTGCGGTATCTCGAATTGAGTTACATGCTTTGCTACGCCGTGGTGCCGTTCGGCTTGGGAGCGCTTTATTGGGCCGGACTTCGATATCACGCCGAGGAATATTGGGTGGTGGTGCTGCTTGCGTCGAATACCTGTTACTTCTCAGTTCCCCTGGTTTCCACGTTGCCCCCGCGCACTTTCTCCGCGACACCGGAGACAAGCTCCGCAAAGTTCGGTCTGCGAGGATTAAACCTCTGGATACTTCGGCATGCCAGCATTCAAGTGAACACCTTTCCGAGCGCGCACGTGGCCGCGTCGCTCGCTGTCGCCTTAGTGCTGCTGCATTTTCTACCGGTGGCAGGTTGGCCGTTCTTAGCGCTCGCGCTGAGCATCGCCGCCAGCGCCGTCGCCGGACGATATCATTATGCGCTCGATGCGATCACCGGCGCGACAGTGGCTGTAGTCTTTTTCCTTCTGTTGATTTGAAAGTGTGGGGCAGACACCCGCCGCGGGTCTGCCCCGAACACAGTCCCGAAGGGACGGCATTGAGTAGCCGGGGGTGTAAGCCCCCGGGATCCGGCGTTGTATCTATTGGAGCCCCCGAGGGGCGAAAGACAGAGCCAGATCCTTTTGGGAACAGGTTGCAGTCGGTTCAAATCGATGTGATCGTTTTCATTCCCTTGAGTGCGCCGCAGGTCCATGAGCGACTGCTCCGAAAATAGCCGAAGGTTTCTCTGCGCGGCTCTGCGTCCTCCGCAGCTCTGCGTTGATCGGCCGTGGCGGCATTCAGAAGCCCTCCCGGGAGAAGCATTCATTCAAGACCTTGGCGCGTTCCTCGGTGGTGGTGATGCGGTCCAACACCGGATAAAGAATCTGTCTCTCCCGCTCGTCGTGATGTTCCATCAACCATCGGAACATGGCTTCTTGGTAAAGAATCTCCATCGCCCGCCGCGCCGCCTTCTTTCCGGTTCCTCTTCTTCGTGGCAGCATCTTCTTCAAGCGCTCGATGAATTCGATGATGCGTTGATGTTCGCCGGTGAAAAGTTCCCGCGCGCCGCCGGGGACTTTTCCAGCCCTCCCGTACAGCGGCATGAGGAAATCTTCTTCTTCGCGAATATGGCGCTTGATGGCGCGCTCGTACTGCCGCAGCCGCTGCAACGCCAGCGGAAAATCGCAGCGCAACAAGGCTTCCTGATGAGTAAAGAAAATCTCCATGATGCGGCGATGCGTCTCCAGGAACGAGAGGAAGCTGCTGGGATTCTCTTGTCGTGGTCGTTTCTTTGATGCGGGATGACTTGTCGAGGGCATGTCCACTCCGGCGACAATGGTCTGAATTGCGTTTCAGTCGGCTTCAATGTAGTCCCATCGGTGGGAACATGCAAGACGGTGCGGGTGCCGCAGACATCTTGTTCTTCAACATATCGGCGATGGAAGATGTTTCAGGATGCCTCGATGGAGTGACGGTATCTAACCCAAGGCAAGGCCTCGCAGGCGTGCCCCGAGCGCATATCTGCGGCACGCATGGAAAGGCCGATCTGGCCTCTGGAATGGGCTCTGAAAACCAAAAGGGCTTTCAGGTCATGTCGGATCAACGAAAAATCGCAACGGCTCTGCCGCCCAATGCTGCGGAAAGCCTCTGGCTTTCCGGATGTGAGCCCAAACCTCTCCTTCCCACCGCGACAAGGCTCAGCCTTGTCGCGGGTAAGTGAATGAGGAGTGCTGGTGGCCCCTCCTCGGAAAGGCCGAGCCGTTCCGCAATATTGTGCGGCCAAGCCGCTGAACCCAACGACGAGTCACTGTCCTGCTCGACCATTCTGCTTCTCGGCTCAAATTCCGCTCATCATTTTCTTGGCTTTCTGCTAGT
>CAZIDA010000566.1:0-2441 GCA_964537865.1 uncultured Acidobacteriota bacterium | reverse complement strand
GAAGATACGCGCCCCGAGGTTGATCGCTTCACCCTGGAGTTGCCTCGGATAACCGGTGCCGTCGAATTTCTCTTGATGCGCCAGAACAATTTCCGATGGGCCTTTCAAGCCTTGAATGCCATCGAGAATCCAGTATCCGATCTGTGGATGTTTTCGCATCTCCACCCATTCTTCATCCGTCAGCGCGCCCGGCTTCAAAAGAATGTTGTCGGAGACGCCAATCTTTCCGACGTCGTGCAGCATGGCGCCACGGCCGATATCTCCGAACAATGAAACGTCGACTTTGAGTTCTCGCGCCAGGCGCACAGTGTATTCACTCACACGTTTGGAATGCGCTTGCGTCTCGTGTTCCCGCGCGTCGAGCGCCGCCACGAGCGCTTCCAGCGTCACCTCGGAAGCGTCCTGAAGATGTTGGAACGTGCTGCGCAGTTCCATGGTCTGTTCCTTAACGACTTCCTCCAATTGCAGCACATATCGCTTCTGATTGATCTCTGCTTTGTGTCGATCCAAAGCCTTGCGCACCGCGGCGCTGATCTCATTCAGTCGGAACGGTTTCAAGACGTAATCGAGCGCTCCGAGCTTCATGGCCTGAACGGCCATGGAGACGTCCTCGCAAGCAGTCAACATCAACACGCCCACGTCTTCGTGGGTCTTGGTGATCACCTCCAACAACTCCAAGCCGGTCATGCCGGGCATGCGCACGTCGGAGAGGACCAAATCGAAGGAACAATTCTTCAAGGCGAAAAGAGCCTCGTCGGCGTTGGAAGCCTGCTGCGTGTGATAGCCTTGGCCGTTGAGGCACTCGTTGAGCAGAACACGAATCGGTTCTTCGTCGTCAACGATGAGGACGCTTTCTCTTTGTTCTTCTGGCATGGGACCCATTCCCCTCACAAGCGGATATCTTGCGTCAAAGGACTGGATATCCGGAGAATGAAGTTTTGGCGCACCGCTGCTGGTTGCCCTTAGAATAGCATGAAATTCTGACGAGGAGGCATCGCTTCGTAAACGATTGTCCGTTTTGTGAGCCACCGGTCGAGCCAAATTTCCTTATCGGCACAATTTCAGAAACAATTACCTTTTTTTATGGATCGGGCGAACGGCGACCCGAGCCTCCATCGGAATGCCGAGGGGCGTTCCTTGCCATGCGTCAGTGAGTAGCGTGTTCCTCCGGGAGCAGCAGCTCCGGGGTTTGGCCTCCGGGAGAATCGGCGGCCATGACGCGGTTCCGGCCAAGCTGTTTTGCGCGGTAGAGCGCGCCGTCGGCTGAACGCTGCAGTTGTTCAAGAGTCTCTCCGTGCATCGGAAACGTGGCCGCTCCAATGCTCACGCTGATGCACGGCAGGTCCGGCAAGACTTGAGAGAGGTTGGTATGCAGAGTTACGGCGCGCAGTTTTTCCGCCAACCCTAAAGCTCCTCGAAGGCCGGTGTTCGGGAGGACCACGACAAATTCTTCTCCGCCGTATCGCGCCGCCATGTCACTTTCACGCATACTCTCTTTCAATTTCAAGGAAAACAGTTTCAGAACCAGGTCGCCGGCTTCGTGGCCATAGGTGTCGTTCACTTGCTTGAAATGATCGAGGTCCATCATCAGGATCGACAGCGGTTGGTTGTAGCGCCTCGACTGAACAATTTGTTGATGCATGAATTCGAAAAGGAATCGGCGATTGTAGAGACCGGTCAGGGAATCGATCACGGCGCGCTGCTGCGCGTGTTGCAGCAGGTGAAGGTTGGAGAGGATGGGGGCCGTCTGATCGACGAACGATTCGGCGTAACTCATTCGCTCCGGCGTCCAGAAGTCTTCGGACGCGTGGCTGATGTGAACCACTCCGGTAACCGCCCCGCCGACGATCAGCGGCAGACACAAGTAACTCCCCGGCCCATGCGCATGACAATTCTGCGGACACGGAAAATCTCCTTGGCTCTGATTAACGACGAAGCGCCGGCTGGCTCGGAGGGCCAGGCAATGGTTGGGTTCGTTCAGTACGGAAAGGGCGGCTTCGGGCTGGAGTGGCTTCAGGAGATCTTCAATCTGGAAGCGATTTTCCGACGGATTCTTTTTGAGAACCAGGACCTGATCCGGATCGAATTCGCGGCGCAGCGCATGCGTCAGCGCCGTCGTGACTTCCCTTTCCTCCCTCGCCATCTGGATCATGTCGCGATACTTTTTGAGAGCCGCGAGATGCCGGTTCCGCTCATCCTCGTTGGCGAACAACAGGCTGTTGTTGAGCGCGATGGCGCTTTGCGCGGCGAAGGAAAGAAGCAGGTCGATCTCCTCCTGCGAAAAAGTCCGGCGTTGGGTTGTTCCAATTTCCAACACGCCCAGCAGCCGCTCTCCCACCATAAGCGGCATGGCCAGATATGAGGCAAAATTCAGTTGTTGCGCCACATCCCGCAACTGCAGCCGGGAATCCTTCAGGACGTCGTCCAAGACCACCATCTGG
>CAZIDA010000565.1:0-2444 GCA_964537865.1 uncultured Acidobacteriota bacterium | reverse complement strand
GCAAATCGTCACATCGCAGCTCAGATCGATTCCCTTTTCAATTGCCTCTTCAAACCGCAGCGCATATCCAACCAACTCCGTTGAGTGAATGCATTCCTTTTGCAAATTCTCCACCATCGCCAGCGCCTTGTTGCGCCCAATATCTTTCTCATAAAAGAACTGCCGATTCAGATTGGTCACTTCCACAGTGTCATCATCGAGAACCATGAGCGCGCCAATTCCTTTTCTGCAAAGGGTCGGAGCAATGTGGCTCATGAGGCCACCTGCGCCGATGCAGAGGGCTTTGCTTCGGGAGTAAATCTTTTGATCAAATCCCGGAATCTTCTGTTGCCGATCCTCGGCCCCAGGGATCTTCTTGCCCTTAAGCCTGATCGAGATTTGTGAGACGGTAGAGATTTGTGTCATGTTTTTCAACCCCCGTTCCCGAGAATTCAATTTCCAGATTGTGGTCCAAGCGAAAGAACCGGACGAAGCCGTCGCGGCTGAAGATGGCCGCGACCGCGATGTGCCCGGCGCTCTCCAGCCGCCTTTGAAAGTTTTGATCGACGCCTGACGGGAAGGTAGCATCCGGACCCGTGCCGGGATGGCTGTGGAAGTGGCCCAGCAGCCGATGCCCAAACTGCTCGAGGCGAATCAAAAGCCGGTGATGAGGTAGGGTTCTCCGTTACGGCGAAAGGAATCGGGTGGCGGCGGCTGTGGCCAAGAATCACGAAAACCACAAGACTCGAAACGAGAGAGTTTGGCGAGGGACATCCTTGACAAAGCCTTCCGGCTCGAGTAACATTAAGTTGTACTCAGTAATACCAAAATCAAAGGGCAAGGTGAACCATTAAGAGCACATTCCTATGAGAACCACTCGAACCATGACCATTTCCCTGCCCCCCGCCATGCTCAAGGAGTTTGAGCGGGTCCGCCTAGCTGAAAATCGCACTCGTTCCGAGTTGGTGCGGGAGGCTTTGCGCGCCTACCTGCGAACCTTTTACAGCCGCTCCCTCACTGAAGCTCCCACCAAAGCCGAAGTGGCTGCAATTCGCCGTGGCCGGGCAGAGATCCAGAGTGGACAATACGTGACCCTGGAACAACTCAAGCATGAACTGGCGACTGCAAATCGCAAAGGGCGCGCAAAAAAGCCTCGCAAAATTTCCCGCTAAAGACCAGCAACGGATCCTCGCTGCCCTGGAATCCATGGGGACCAACCCGTTCATAGGTGATAATATACGCTTAAGGGGAGAACCCAAGACTTGGCGGCGCGTGGGAAGCTATCGTATCTTTTTTGATGTCGATCCAATCAGACAGGTCATTGATGTCGTTGAGATCGCGAGGCGAACTTCTATGACCTACTGACTTTCCCTGCGTTTGAAATAATCCAACTGGCCAAGAAGATCTCCAACGCACGCGTTTATTCCTAATGTAGAATACGATCGTGGACACCGCCGTCGGATCCCGCCTCTTGCAGCCCGGTGACGTGACTCAGCGCTCACCCGCCGAGGCCAAGATCGCTCTCTTCCGTTCTCTATTTCGCGGACGTGAGGATGTCTACCCACGCCGCTTCGAAAGCCGGAAGACCGGCCGGGCGGGCTATTCGCCGGCTTGCGCCAATGAGTGGATCCAGGGAATTTGTAAAAGACCGAAGATCAGGTGTTCCGAATGTCCGCATCGGCGCCTTCTTCCGGTAACGGATGAAGTGATTCGCCAGCATCTCCGCGGTCTTGACGATCAGGGCCATGATTTCGTCATGGGCGTTTATCCGATGCTTCTGGATGAAACCTGTTTCTTCCTGGCTGCCGATTTTGACAAAGCAACATGGCGGGACGATGTCGCCGTTTTTTTGGAAACATGCCGCCAAATGAACGTGCCAGCAGCGTTGGAGCGTTCCCGTTCAGGCCATGGCGGACACGTTTGGTTCTTCTTCAACGAAGCCATCCCTGCCTCATTGGCGCGTAAGTTGGGGACACACATTCTGACGAAAACGATGGAACGTCGTCCCGACATCGGTCTGGATTCCTACGACCGTTTCTTCCCGAACCAAGACACTTTGCCCCAAGGCGGCTTCGGCAATTTGATCGCCTTGCCATTACAGAAGCAGCCGCGCGCAAGGGACAATACCGTTTTCCTGGATGAGCGATTTGCCGCGCTTCCCGATCAATGGGAGTTCTTGTCCTCGATGCATAGAATCAGCCGCTCTGAGGCTGAAGAAATCGTCTGTTTCGCTGAGACAAAGCGACAAGTCATGGGCATCCTTTTGGCGCCTGAGGTCGATGAAGAAGAAGCGGCGCCGTGGCTGGCTCCACCGTCGCGCCGCAGGAACGACGCTCCGATTGTTGGTCCACTTCCGAAAACGTTGGAGCTCACTCTGGGCAATCAGGTATTTATTTCGAAAGAGGCGTTGCCTCCTGCCCTCGGAAACAGGTTGATCAGGGTAGCGGCGTTACAAAATCCAGACT
>CAZIDA010000564.1:0-2455 GCA_964537865.1 uncultured Acidobacteriota bacterium | reverse complement strand
TCAAGGGACAAACCACGATGCGCCGCTCAAAAGTAGCCGAACCGCCATCGACGAAATTCCGAATGGGAAGGTGTTTTTCGCTCTTCGCGCTGCTCGCAGTCGGTCTTGTCTTCCCTCTTTTGGCCAAAGAAGCTCCCAGTCAACTCAGTGAGGCCGGCCGGATTGCGATCATCCGGGGAGTGTCCGGTGAATTTGCGCACGCCCGGATTACGTTGCCCCGCGGAGCAAAACCGCTGGTGCTCAACAGTCAGGGCGAATACGACGAAAATGATTTGAAGGCATTGCTGATGAAGAACGGCCCGGCCGTCGACGTCGGTCAGGAGCTGCAAATCACCAGCATTGATTTCCGCTCCAAAGAGATTCTGATCGAGATCAACGGCGGCGGGAAAAAGAAGCGGAAATGGATGGATCACATTCAACTCAGCATGGGACCCTTGGGAACGCCGGCGCAGCAGCCGGTGGGCGGACCTCCGCCTTCCGGGAGCTCCTTGCTGCTCCGCTTTGACCATTCCATGCCGAACCTGACGGCGGCCGATGTCAAGCAGCTTCTCAGTCGCGTTCTGAATTTCAGTTCGCATTCCGCCGCGGAGAATTACATTGATACGCTTCCACCGCCGTTCAAAGAAGCGGTCACCAAGAAAGAAGCCTGCCTCGGCATGAACCGGGACATGGTGATTGCGGCCATGGGCCGTCCGGATCGAAAGATTCGCGAAAAGAACAGCGAAGGCGTCGATCAAGAGCAGTGGATTTATGGCAGCCCTCCTGACAAGGTCACCTTCGTGGTCTTCGAAGGCGACAAAGTGGTATCGATCAAACAATACTAACCGGCGAAGTGAGGGACCCTCATTCTCGCCCGACAGGCCAACGATTCCTCATGATGAAAAGAATCTCTCTTGCGCTTTTTATAGCGTTCGTGTTTTTGAACGTCGCCGGCTGCCGAAGGTCGGTCGTTTTTAAGAAACCCGCCCGCATCACCACGGACCACGTCGATGTCAAGAAGAGCCGCGCCGCCTTATCGACGGTCGTCACACAATTGAAGCGCGGCGATGAGGTCGATGTTCTAGCGCGCGAGGCGCATTGGCTGCGCATCCGAACCCGAGACGGAAAAGTGGGATGGATTGAAGAGAGCGCCGCGCTCGATCAGTCGGTGGTGGATGCCGAAAACAAGATGGCGGCTGAAACACAATCAGCCATTGTTCAAGCCGTGGGCGAACTTTCTCAGACTTCAAACCTGCACGTCGCGCCGGGACGCGAGGCGCCGGTGTTCAAGCGCCTCAACAAGGGCGAGAAAATTCAAATCTATAACCGCACGCTGACGAAGCGACCGGGGATTTCACAGAGCGGCGAGGCCACCAGCGGCGAACTTCTCAAAGATCCCTGGCTGGAAGTTCGAACGGCCGAGGGCGATGCCGGTTGGGTTTATTCGCCCAGCGTTGACTTCGACGTTCCGGACGAAATCCAACAATACGCCGAATCCCGGCGCATCGTCGCCTGGCTGGTTCTGAATCAAGTGGAGAAAGCGGACGGCGCCAAGGCGAATCAGTACGTCATCGGCGACGTGGAACCCGGCATTGCGCCGCAATACGATTTTGATCGCATCCGCGTCTTCACCTGGAACAAGAGACGCAGCCGCTATGAGACGGCTTACCTGGAGAGCAAGATCTTTGGAGTTTATCCGATTCGCGTTTTCACGTATGAGAATAAACCGGCTTTTGAAATTACCCGTCTGACATCGGATGACGAAAAGGCGCCCAAGGTCACCGAACAATTCTTTATGAACGGTGTGCTGGTTCACCGGATTGGAGGCGAGCCCGCCACTGAAAAACATCCACCTCGACCCAGGAGACGACGCTGATGCCGCCGCAACTCATCGCCCTTACCGAAGATTCCCGCCACGCGCTCAACGGAGATCAGATGTGCATCGACCGAATGCCCTTTCGAATCGGGCGCGAGAGCCGTACCTTGCTGAGCAAGATGTCGGAGTACGTCGAACGCCGCGTCGGCAAGGCGGGTCCCAACAACGATCTTTACATCGTGGACATTGGAGAGTTTTTCAATATCTCGCGGGAACACCTCATGATTGAAGCCGAAGGCAACGAATTCTTCATCACCGACTTGGGCAGCGCTTGCGGAACTATTGTGGAAGGAAAAACGCTGGGAGGAAATCGCGCCGGCGGACGCACTCAGTTGCACGACCAGGATGTCATCATCTTGGGAACCGCCCTGTCCCCGTTCATCTTCAAGTTTCGCACTTCATAAGCCGTGGCGCAGACCCGCCGCGGCGGGTCGGCGCCGCTGGTTCCATGTGTGAAGAATCCGTGGACCAATAGCCCATGGTCGCCGCGGGTCCCTCCCAAGAGCATGAAAATCACCGGGTGTGAGCAAGCTTGATCGGAGGAAGTCCCTGAAAGAGTCTGTGTGAAAACTCAAAAACCGAGAAAATCTCGACATCAAA
>CAZIDA010000563.1:0-2465 GCA_964537865.1 uncultured Acidobacteriota bacterium | reverse complement strand
CTGAAAGGGTTGTGTCAAACTTCGTATTTTGGGGCAGACCCGCCGCGGCGGGTCTGCCCCACATCGTCTATGCTTTGACGCGCCGCTTCGACCAAAAATAAACTGGGAGGCCGAGCAGCATGATGAGAACTCCAGCGCCTGTCGTACGTGGGCTAGAGAAAACCGTGTAGGCGAGGATGGCGACCGTGATGACGACAAAGAATGCCGGAAGAACCGGATATCCCCAAGTCTGGAAAGGCCGCTCTTCGCTCGCCAACTTTCGGCGGAGCACAAACAGAGAGACGACTGCGCCTCCCGAAAAGAGGAGGACCGCGAATCCGGTGTAAATGAGAAGCTGCTCAAAAGTTCCGGACAAAACCAGGATTCCGCTCCACAGCGATTGCGCCACGATGGAGACGGCGGGCGAGCGGAAGCGCGGATGAATGCGAGCGGCCGAGCGCAGAAACGCTCCGTCTCTCGCCATGGCGTAATAAATTCGCGGGCCGGTCACAATCCACGCGCTCAGCCCTCCGGCCAGCGAAATTAAAATCAGCACGGCCATGATATTCGCGACGCCACTGCCAAACAACGCCTCAGCCGCCAGGTCTCCGACTCGAATCACTCCCGTCATTTGCCGAACCGGGAGCGCATACAAGTAAAGCAAGTTGAGCATCAGATAGAGCAACACCACGATGCCGGTTCCCAGCAGGAGAGAGCGCGGAACATTGCGTTTCGGTTCGCGGAATTCTTCGGCGACGTAGCCGGCGGCGTTCCATCCGCTGTAAGTAAACATCACCGGCGCCAGCGCCAGCAGCCATTTTGAGAATCGCATTTCCATCGGCGCCGAAGTGAAGTTTCGCGACGACCCTGCGCCCCGAGTGAATCCCACGACAATGAAAATGAGCAGCAGCAAGACCAGCAGGGCGGTCAAGGTATTCTGCACTGGGCGACCCATGCGAAGACCCAGGATATGAACCAGCGAGATGAGCGCGATGGCGGAGAGCGCGATGACATCACGGAACGACAAGTCCATCGTCAGCCCATGAAGTGAAATCGAGAAGTAAGGATGGCTGTCGGCCGCCGCGGGAAAGAAATGTCCGAGATAATCCGCCAGCGCGACGGCGCCGGCGGCAATGGCGCCGGAGAATCCCGCCACAAACGAAATCCATCCGGTCATGAAACCGGCCAGCGGTCCGAAGGCTTCGCGAAGATAAACGTATTCTCCGCCGGAATGCGGCCGCAGAGCGGCGAGTTCAGCGTAGGCAAGACTTCCAATGAGCGCCAGGATTCCGCCCAGCGTCCACACGCCCAAAATTCCCCAGACGCTGGGAACCAAGCCCGCCACGATTCCCGGCGTCGTGAAGATGCCGATTCCCACGACGTTGGAAACGAGAATGGCCGCTCCGTCCCAAGGACCGAGCGCCTTGAGCAGCGATGGCGATGGAGAGCGATGATCTTCAGATTCCATTTCAAGATCCGGTGATGCGCGGAATTCTTCAAGGGACCGATCCATCGAACGGCGCTTCGAGATTTATGGCGCGCCGTTACCGACGGCGCAAAACCGTTTGCATCCTATCACGGAGAGAGATTCCGAGTAATGAGATAAGCGGGGCGAGGGAGCGGTCGGCGCTGAGACAGAGTGGAAAAGAAAAAGCGGTGAGGATCACCGATCCCCACCGCCGGAAGCTTGTCCCGTCAAAGTGATTAGAACGTCACCTTGACTCCGAATTCGAATTGTCGTGGCGCACCCAAGCTGAACACGCCAGAACCCAAGCCCGCCCGATTCGTGCGAAGGGCCTGCGTGGTTCCATTGACCGAACCGGCGCTTCCATTAAGAATGCCGCTGAGGATATTCCCCGGCAAATCGTAGTTGGCGAAATTCAAGAGGTTGAAGATGCTGATGGTCGGTTCCACCGTGAAGCTCTCGCCAAAGCGCGGGAACTTCTTGCCCGGCTTCAAAACCCATCCGAAGCGCAGGTCAAAGGTCAGGAGAGAATCATTGTTCACCTGTCCGGAGGGGGCCAACTGCACCGTCGGAGTAACGGCGCCCAGCGCGATCAATTGCGCCTGAGTGAACAATCCGGCGCTGACCAAAGCCTGGCCGGCCGGAGTCAGCTTACCCGCGCCGTTGGCGTTGTAGTTGTTGATGACCGAGTTGAGTCCGGATGCGGTCACATCTCGCCCAAAAGATCCTATGTTGGTTCCGGGGAGCACGTCGCCTCTTGCGGCCAGCGAGCTGTCCCCCGCTCCGGTTCCGTCCCCCGTCAAATCAACCTGGAAGATACCGCCGGCTCCCGAGGCGCCAGGCAGAAAGAGCGTTTGCGGCAGGCCGGTTTCGATATGCGAAATAAAACTCCAGCGGAAGGCGTAAGGCATATCGATGACCGCCCCGAACGAAAGCTGGTGCGTTCGGTCCAAGCCGCTCGGCCCGACGTATTTGTTGATGTTCGCAAAGTCCGTGGCGTTGTTGATGAAATCCTGGTCAC
>CAZIDA010000562.1:0-2468 GCA_964537865.1 uncultured Acidobacteriota bacterium | reverse complement strand
CCATGTAGCCGCCGTAGGACCATCCCCCGATGCCGAGGCGGTTGGGATCGGCGAGTCCTTTTTCGATCAGGTCATCCACGCCGGCCATCACGTCTTTGAAATCGTCGCCGCCCCAATCGCCGCGATTCGATTTCAAAAATTGAAATCCGTAGCCCACCGATCCGCGGATGTTCGGATACATCACGGCGAATCCTCGCGCCGCCAGGAGTTGTCCCCACGATTCGAAACTATCGGACCAGCGTCCCGTGGGTCCGCCGTGAATCAAAACGACCAACGGAACCGGCCGGCCGTCGCGATATCCTGCAGGCTTCAACAGCGCGGCCTCAATCTCCGTCTTATCGAAACTCTTGTACCGGAAGATCTCCGGCTTGATGAGCGGAATCTTCTCCCAGGCTTCATTGAGATGAGTCGCCTGAACAGCGGGATCGTTCCCCGTCTGCAAATAAATTTCCGGCGCGCGTGTCGCGCTCTCTCCAACATAAGCCAATTCATTTCCGCTCACATCAAACGCCAGGGTCGGATGGGGATCGATGGCCGGCAATTCTTGAACCGTCGAATTCGCGCGAACCTCGTAAAACCGATTCGTGAAACCGGTCTCGGCCACGGCCAGAATCAATCCATCGTTTCGCCATTCAAAATTGGCAATGGCTCGATCCAAGGAAGCGCCAGTCAAATTTCTCGCAGCCCCGCCTTGAAGCGGCAGAAGAAAGAGATCGTGCGGCGTCGGGCCGTCGACCGGCGAAGCCAGATAGGCCAAGCTTCGACCATCCGGTGAAATTCTCAAATGTCCGAAGGGACCGTGCGGCGCCGCCAGCTCCTTCATCGATCCATCGGCGACGGAAACTGCGTAGATGCGGTTCGTGTTCTCGTCCGACTCCGGGTGATCGGTGGCCGAGGCGACGATTGTCTTCCCGTCGGGAAGCCATTGCAGTTCGGAAATCGACCACGTCTCCGGCGTCAAAGGCCGGACCTTTTTCGATTTCACATCGATCAGCCACAGTCGCGGACGCTTCTCGTCGCGATCGACGCGGTGTGCGTCATCTTTCTCCTTATCCTTCTTCTGCTCGGCTTCGGTCTTAGGCGTAGGCGCCAGCATCGCGATCTCGGCGCCATCCGGTGACCACTCGAAGGCACGCACCGGATTTTTTCCTTCGGTGAGGCGTGTGGCTTCGCCGCCCGCGACAGAAATCAGATAGATTTGATTCGATCCATCGCGATCCGAGATAAATGCGAGCCATCGACCATCCGGCGACCAGCGCGGATAAAATTCGGATTTTTCGGAGTTCGTGAATTGCCTCAGGCGATGGTCTTGAGTTTCCATCACCCACAAGTGGCGAGTCGGGCCGGTCTCTTTGGGCGGTTCGCTGACGACGAACGCCAACCGATGACCATCCGGGGAAAAATGGAGGTCGGAAATCTGCCAGCGTTGCAGCGTTGGCTCCGGCGTCAATTGCGCCGTTAGAAATGCGGGAACAAACAACAATCCGAGGAAGAGAATGAATTGACGCGTACGCACCTAAAAGTCTCCTTTGCGGGCTAACGATTTTTTGATTCGAGTTCGATGATGCGAGCCGAGACGGTCTGTTCTTGAATGGTCAACCTGCCTACGGAGACGGGGAGCGAAAATCGCCGTGGCCCGGCGCTACCTGGATTGACGTACAAAACGCCTTTCTGCGTTACGACCGAAGGGCGATGGGAATGCCCACTGATGACGACTCGGAATCCCGCAGCCGCCGGATCCAAATCGATTTCATTCAAATCGTGCAGCACGAAAATGGAAATCCCGGCAACCTCGACGACCACATTGACCGGCGTCGCCTCAGCCCATCGCCCTTGGTCGACGTTCCCGCACACGGCGAACACCGGGGCCAGTTCGCGCAAGCGATTGAGAATTTCAGGGCGACCGATGTCGCCGCTGTGAATGATCATCTCGCTTCCGCGCAAGGCCACCACCGCCTCGGGGCGCATCAGTCCATGCGTGTCGGAAATCAAACCGATATGATATCGCGTTTCTTTCTTCGAGGTAGTCGGCATGCGCGTTCAGGTTTGGTTGGAACTTGAAGATTACATCCCATCACGACCCAACCGCGGCGATCACGGCTTCTTCAGAAACCGCGGTGGGATGGGATTCGAAGGACTCTCCGATTGCCAGTAGATGGTCACAATCCACCAGCGGTGTCCGTCGTTGAACAATTGAAAGCTGTTGATTCCTCGATCGAACGGGCGTGAATCGCCGGCTTGATGGAGGGATTCATAACTGCTGAACACGTGCGCCATTTGGCCGAATCGATCGGTATGCCGCCCGATCTCTCTTTCGTAAAATCCATTCTTCGCGAAATAGGGCGCCGCCGCGGCGATGTATTCCTCGACGCTGTGGACGCGGGTCACAAATTCCCCGGTGGATTTAGGAGCGGCGACCTTTTCCGCGTTGGAAAACGTCACGCCGGCCACGGTCAAGTCGATAAGAC
>CAZIDA010000561.1:0-2469 GCA_964537865.1 uncultured Acidobacteriota bacterium | reverse complement strand
GAATACAAAGGGCGCACCGTTTTCATCACCGGCGCCGATGGTTTCATTGGGTCTCACCTGACCGAAAAGCTCGTGGAATACGGCGCGGATGTGCGCGTCTTTGTTCGCGCCACTTCCAGCGACGAGCTGAGAAATATCTCGCATCTGCGCGACCGCATCAAGATTTACCGCGGCAATCTCATCGACAAGCAGTCGGTGGATCGCGCCGTTCGCGAGCTGAGAGGCGGGAACGAGATCATCATCTTTCACCTGGCCGCGCAGGCCCACGTCGGGGAAAGCTGGGAACGGCCTTACGACACGATGTATTCCAACGTGTTCGGAACCCTCAACCTCCTCCAGTCGGTCATTGATAGCGACGTTAAGCTGTTCAAGTTCGATACCGCCGGAACTTCCGAGGAGTACGGCAACATCAACGAGGCGGTGCGCCACCAACACGACTTTCATGAGAACGGCAGCGTCATTCTGCACGAGCGCTCTCCGTTGAATCCCAAGAGCGTTTACGCCACTTCCAAGATGGCCTCCGACTTTTTGACCATGAATTTCTACGACGCCTATCGCTTGCCGGGAGTGACGACCCGCATGTTCAACAACTACGGGCCGCGCCAGAATCCCCGCTACGTCACCGGCACCATCATCAGTCAGGCGCTGCTGCGGGATGTGATTGAGCTCGGCTATGTCCGAGCGAAGCGCGATTTTTGTTTTGTGGAAGACGGCGTTCAAGGACATCTGCACGTCGCGTTGGCCGGGCGTCCGGGAGAAGTCTACACCTACGGCCAAGGCGAAAATATTTCCATCGATGAATGGTTCCGGCTGATCTTTAAAGTAGGCGAGGACGGTGGATTCTGGAAGAGGAAGCCGCTCCAAATTTCGGAAGAGCGCTATCGCCCCGGCTCCAGCGACGTGGAAGAGTTGTTGGTGGGATACAAGAAGCTCAATCAATTGACCGGCTGGGAACCGCAATTCTCATGGGAGGAAGGAATCCGGCGAACCATTCGGTGGTATGCGGAGAACGTGCCCAAGTGGATCGGCCGCGTCGACTGGGTGCAACACGCCGCTTTGAAAGAGAGCAGAACTTCGGCATGAGTTTTTGGACGAATCGATCGGTCCTGGTCACCGGGGGGGCGGGATTCCTCGGTTCCTTTCTGGTGGAGCAACTGCGCGCGACGGGATGCCAGAAGATTTTTGTCCCCCGTAGCAGCGACTGCGATTTGCGGGATCGCAGCGCCATTCGACGCGCTTTGGAGAAATCGCGTCCGGATTTGATTCTTCATCTGGCGGCGGTCGTGGGCGGGATCGGCGCCAACCGGCAGCATCCCGGCAAATTTTTTTACGACAATTTGGTGATGGGCGTCGAGTTGATCGAGGCAGCGCGAAATTTCGGCGTCGAAAAATTCGTCGCCCTCGGAACCATCTGCGCTTATCCCAAATTTACGCCCGTGCCTTTTCAGGAAGAAAAGTTGTGGGACGGATATCCGGAGGAAACCAATGCACCATACGGCCTGGCGAAGAAGATGTTGTTGGTGCAGTCGCAATCGTATCGCGCCGAGTACGGTTTCAACTCCATCTTTCTGCTGCCGGTGAATTTGTACGGCCCGCGCGATCATTTTGACTTGGAAACCTCGCACGTCATTCCGGCGTTGATCCGCAAGTGCTGTGAGGCGGTGGATCGCGGCGACAGAGAAATTGTTTGTTGGGGCGACGGCAGCGCCACCCGCGAATTTTTGTACGTGGAAGATTGCGCGCGCGGCATCCTGCTGGCGGCGGAGCGTTACAACGATCCGGCCCCGGTGAATCTCGGCGCGGGATTTGAAATCTCCATTCGCGATCTCGCCGAAAAGATCGCCGCGCACACGGGATTCACCGGATCGCTGCGATGGGATGTCTCTCGGCCCAACGGCCAGCCGCGCCGGATGCTCGACACGGCGCGGGCCCAACAATGTTTCGGATTCCAAGCGACGACTTCACTCGATGACGGACTCAAGAAAACAATTGAATGGTATCGACGAGTGGGCAGCCAAATCCTCTCCCGCGTCTGACTCCCTTCCTTTCGCCTTATCTCCCCGGGCGACGCAACTAAGAGCCTACTTCGATGAGATGGCCGGGAAGCGAGACCGCTGGAAGCGCCGCAACGCCTACTACTACCGGGAACTCGAAAAGCTCTTTCGGTTTGCCATTCCCGCCGGCGCTCGCGTGTTGGAGATCGGCTGCGGCACCGGGGATTTGTTGAATGCGGTCGCGCCGCAGCGAGGCGTCGGCGTCGATTTCAGTCCCGCCATGATCGAACAGGCGCGGCGCAAGTATCCGCGCCTGGAATTTCGCGTGATGAGCGCCGAGGCGCTCGACCTGGACGAAACCTTTGACGCCATCATTCTTTCCGACCTTCTCGGCGATCTCGAAGACGTTCTGGAAGTATTTCGCGGACTTCACCGAGTCGCTCACGCCGACACGCGCCTCGTGATCAGTTATTAC